>JBOIDB010000114.1:0-45563 GCA_050740235.1 Gammaproteobacteria bacterium | reverse complement strand
CGGTACGGCAGCGGCGCGTCGCGCGCGCGGTCGCGCAGGCCGGGCGAAGCAAGCTCGTGCGCAAGGCCATCGCGCTGCTGTTGCGCTACCCGTCGCTGGCGAAAGAGGCGTCGGACCTGGAGCGCCTCAAGCAGGTCGACCGGCCGGGCGTGCGGCTGCTGTCGGCCCTGATCGATGATCTCCTGGACCGCGCCACTTTGACTACCGCCGGCGTCCTCGAGCGCTGGCGCGAACACCAGCAGTACGAGGCGCTGGCGAAGCTGGCTGCCGGGGAAATACTCGAGGAGGAGGAAATGGCCGTGACGGTGTTCAGGGACGCGACCGAACGGCTGGTCCGCCAGGAGGTGCTGGACCGCATGGACGAGCTGAACCGCAAGGCCGCAGAGACGGAGCTCACCGGGCCGGAAAAGGCCGAGCTGCGGGGTCTGCATGCGGTGGTCGGGCAGCCGTTGGAGAGGGCAAACCAGGCTTGATTTTCTGCGGCAAGGTAAGCATATCAGGGTATACTGGCACGTTTGCCCGCACCTGCTGAACGAGGCATCCCACATTGAGCGAAAAACGCGCACCTATCAACGATCAGCGGCAGTCACAGCTGAAGCTCCTCATTGCCCGTGGCAAGGAGCAGGGCTATTTGACCTACTCCGAGGTCAACGATCATCTGCCCAACGAAATCGTCGATCCCGAGCAGATCGAGGATATCGTCAACATGATCAACGATATGGGCATCACGGTGTACGAGAAGGCGCCGGATGCCGAGTCGCTGCTGTTGTCCGATACCGCGGTGTCCTCGGACGACGATGACACCGATGAGGCGGCTGCCGCGCTCGCGACTGTCGACAGCGAATTCGGCCGCACGACGGATCCGGTGCGCATGTACATGCGCGAGATGGGTACAGTCGAGCTGCTGACGCGCGAAGGAGAAATCCGCATCGCCAAGCGCATCGAGGAAGGTCTGGACCAGGTACGCAGCGCGCTCGCCACTTACCCCGGCACGTACGAGACGCTGTTTGCCGCCTGGCAGCAGGTCGAGGCGGGCACCTCGCGGCTGCTCGACGTGATCACGGGTTTCATCGATCCGAACGCGCCCGACGAGATTGCCTCGCCGAACACCAAGACTGCGGCGTCCGTGCGCAAGGACGAGGACGAGAGCGAGGATGAGGACGACGAGGAAGAGGACGACACGGCCGTCGATACCGGTCCCGACCCCGAGGAAGCGCGCCAGCGCTTCGCCTCGCTGCACAAGCTTTACACGCGCCTGATCAACGCCATCGACCGTCACGGCGTGCAGCACAAGACCGCGATGCAGCTTCGCAAGGCGCTCTCCGGCGAGTTCATGGAGCTCAAGCTGTCGCCGAAGATGTTCGACACGCTGACCTTCAGCCTGCGCGGGTCGATCGCCGACATCCGCCGCAACGAGCGCCAGATCATGGCCATCTGCGTGCGCGAGACCGGCATGTCGCGTCGCGAGTTCATCGCCAACTTCCCGGACAACGAGACCGATCTCGAGTGGGTGAACAAGCAGGCGCGCGCGAAGCGCAAGTACTCCTCGGCGATGGCCGCGCAGAAGGAGGACATCCTGCGGCTGCAGCGCAAGCTCGTCGCGGTCGAGCAGCACGCGCACGTCTCGATCAGCGAGATCAAGGAAATCAACCGCCAGATGTCGCTCGGCGAGGCCAAGGCGCGGCGCGCGAAGAAGGAGATGGTCGAGGCCAACCTGCGTCTCGTCATCTCGATCGCGAAGAAGTACACGAACCGCGGCCTGCAGTTCCTGGACTTGATCCAGGAAGGCAACATCGGCCTCATGAAGGCGGTCGACAAGTTCGAATACCGCCGCGGCTACAAGTTCTCGACCTATGCGACCTGGTGGATTCGCCAGGCGATCACGCGCTCGATCGCCGACCAGGCGCGCACCATCCGCATCCCGGTGCACATGATCGAGACCATCAACAAGCTGAACCGCATCTCGCGGCAGATGCTGCAGGAGATGGGCCGCGAGCCGACCCCGGACGAGCTGGCCAAGCGCATGGAGATGCCCGAGGACAAGGTGCGCAAGGTCCTGAAGATCGCCAAGGAGCCGATCTCCATGGAGACGCCGATCGGCGACGACGAGGATTCGCACCTTGGCGACTTCATCGAGGACGCGACCGTCGCCTCGCCGATCGAATCGGCGACGTCGGAGGGTCTGCGTGAAACGACGCACGGCGTGCTCGCCGGACTGACGCCGCGCGAGGCGAAGGTACTGCGCATGCGCTTCGGCATCGACATGAACACCGATCACACGCTCGAGGAAGTCGGCAAGCAGTTCGACGTCACGCGCGAGCGTATCCGGCAGATCGAAGCCAAGGCGCTGCGCAAGCTGCGCCACCCGACGCGCTCGGATCAGCTCCGCAGCTTCCTCATCGAAGACTGACCGCCTCGCGACCCGCCGCTATTCAAGGCCGCGCGCTCAGGTCCCCGGCGCGAGGACGGCTGCGGAATCGACCTGCCGTACCTGGCGCATCAGCCTGCCCGCCGTGATCGTGAATCGCGGATCGACGGGAGCGCCTGCCGCGCGCAACGCGCGCGCGACCCAGGTATTGCACGTCTCGAAAAGGTGGAAGGACCGGTCCGAGGCGTAGAACAGGCTGTCGTCGAGTCGACCGGACCCGAGCACACTTGCGTTGCCCGCAGCATCGCGCGCGTAGCTGTCAGCCACGAATGCGACCATGCGATCGAAGCCGGCGGTGGTCACCCGCAGTTCAATGATCTCGCTGCCGGGAAACGTGAGCTCGAGGTCCTCCGGGACGGCCGTCACGTGCAGCGCGCTCGCGGTCGGCCAGAGCAATGCCCGCAGGCCGAGCAGGGAGCCGCCTTTCTCCCGCTGATAATAGGCGCGGTCGCCCCAGCCGGTCTCCAAAAAGCGGGCCCGCGGGAAATCGCGCCGCGCAGGCCAGGCCGCGCGCGGCACGTCCGCGCTGCGCACGATCAGTCCCGAATGCCCGTTGTGCCTCGCGACCCACAGCACGTGGTTGCGCGCGCCGGAATCGGTCTCCGGCAGAGGGGCCGTCACGCAGCAGGCGAGCAGAGCGACCGCCGGAACGATCGAGATGGTTTTTGGCGTAACGACGCGTGGTCCTTGCGTGGTCACTCAGATGGCTTCCCGCCTGGTCTCCAGCCGGGAGCGGGCAAGCCGAGCCGCTGCATGAACGCCAGCATGCGCGGATCGCCGCGCAGGCCCTCGAAGACCGGCGTTACGCCGAGAAAGACGAGAGAGCTCGACTGGTCTGCGGCCGCTTGCTCGAGGAAATCCAACGCACGATCGATTTCGCCCGCCGCGACGAACACACGCGCCCGCGCCCACGGCGCAATGTATCCGCCACGCGCGAGATGATCGAGCTCAGCCGCGCAATTTTTCGCTTCTTCGAGATCACCGTGAGCTGCAGCCGCCAGCGCCGCGTATTCCCAGTACTGCGCGCTAACGCCGGCTGCGCTCTTCAAGTTCTCGAGTTGTCGAGCCGCTTCGACGTGGTTGCCGCCCAACGCCAGTGCCAGCACCAGCCGCAAGCGGCTCGGCAAGTGCGACTCGTGCAGCTCGAGCGTCCTGACGAGCTGTCGGGCCGCCTCTTCATAACGCCCCGCAAGGATCAGATGATCTGCGGCATTCATGTTGATGCCGATGTCCCGAGGATCGATGAGCAGGGCTTGTTGCACCCACTCGTTCGCTTCGGTGAATTCGCCGCGCACCGCGCAAACGTTTGCCATGCTGATCAAGGCCAGCGAATAGCTCGGCTGGAGCTCGAGTGCCCGACGCAGGCTCGCCTCCGCTGCTTCGGGGTCACGGTCGAAAAACAATGCCAGCGCGCCCTGGCAACCGAGCGCGGCGGCTAGCCCGGGATCGAGCGCCAGTGCGCGATTCACGCAAGCCCGCGATTCTGGAACTGCTCGCTGGGGCGGCTCGGCGCCATAGTGCGCCAGCAGCATATGGATTTCTGCCATTGAAGCCCACGCCTGAGCGTAATTCGGCTCCCGCTCGACGACCTTCGCAAGCTGCATCAAGGCTTCGCCAAGGGCTCGAGGCGTCCTGCGACTCACGAGTTGGCGAGCCTTGAGGTAGCCGCGCATCGCATCGGCCGCAACGTGCCGCGGCGGCCTCTCGGGCTTCGAAAGCGGCGCAATCCTCAGCCGAATGCCCGTTGCGACACGAGTCGAGATATCGTTCTGCAAATCCAGCAAGTCGGTGAACGCACATCGGTACTCATCGGCCCAGACATGGGCATCGCAATGTGCATCGATCAATTGCGCCACTACCAGGAGGCGCTCGCTCGCGAGCATGATCGAGCCTTCAACGATCCATGCGACGCCGATCTCCTGCACGAGCGCCGGCATGCTGATGCGGCGGTCCTTGAAGCTCATCGCCGTCGTGCGAGACAGCACGCGGAGTCCCTGGAATGCAGCCAGCCGCGCGATGAGCAGCTCGGTCATGCCATCGGCGAGGTATTCCTGATCCTGTCGTCCTGACAGGTTTTGAAAGGGCAGCACCAGCAGCACCGGGTGCTGTGCGCGATCTTCGATGCGGTTCCCGGCATGCTCAAACGGCGCGATCCGGGGCAGTAAACGATAGCCCTTGCGGGGCACCGTCTCCAGGAAACGCGGGTGACGCCGATTCTCGCCGAGCGCTTTCCGAAGCTGGGTCACGCAACGCGTCAGCACGTCGTCCGTCACAAATCCGCGCGGCCAGACAGCATCGATGAGGTCGCGCCGGGAGACGGTCTCGCCGGCCTTGCTCGCCAGCTCCACGAGCACGGCCATGGCTTTCGGCTCGACCCGCGTAGCACCTTTCGGGCCGGTGATCAGATTCCGCGAGGGATAAACCTCGCAGTCGTCGATTCGGAAGTTTTCCTGCGACCTGGCCGTCATGCGCGGATTCCGCCTTTTCTCGAATCATACCTGCTCCCTGGTGCAACCCTCGGTAAAACCTCGGCTCGCCCTCGGGACCGACCCCTCCTTTCGGCGGCAGACTCGGTACCTGCCCGAAACACAATCCACGGTTGGAGGACGAAACATGCGACTGACAAATTCGATACCGGCACTGGCCTTGGGCTTGTCGATGGCGGGCGGCGCCGGTGCAACCGAATTTCCGCAGTGCGACCTGTATTCGATTGCAGGCGTCACGCAACAGCAAGCCGAGAATGCGCCGTTCGTCGGCGAGCTGACCCTGACCGACCTGCTCACTGGAAACGTATCGAAGGTGATCTCGAAGACTACCCTGCTCGGTTTGCTCGGTGCCGAAGAGGCGGTCACGACCCATGACATGGACAGCAACGACGGGAGCCGCATCCATATCACGACTTTCGATGATTCGCGACTGATCACGAGCGGGCCGACCACATCGGCGCTGATGTCGCGTCTCGAGGTCGAAAGCGGTCGCGGCAGATACAACTGCGGCGAAATCGTCTTCTCGACGCCGTCGGAGATCGACTTCGCCGCCGCCGGCGGACCGCAAGCCACTCTGCAGGGTCTGGCGAAGCTCTGCAAATGCAAGCCGGCCGACAATTGAGCGGGCAAGAGGCCGGGCCGTCAGTGCCCGGCCCGATCGATCAGGTGGCTTCCAGCTCCGTTTCGAGCCGCCGGCTCACGTCGCCGACCGATCCCGTATGGCGCGCGAACAGGTGATACGCCGCCGGCACGATGAACAGCGTGAAGAAGGTCGCGGCGAGCACGCCGGTGAGGATCACGATGCCGAGCACCTGGCGCGACTCAGAGCCCGGACCGAACGACACGATAAGCGGCACGGCGCCGGCTGCGGTGGTGATGCCGGTCATGACGATCGGCCGCAGGCGCACGCGCGACGCTTCGATGAGCGCTTCGTCGAATTCGAGCCCCTGATCGCGCATCTGGTTGGCGAACTCGACGATCAGGATGCCGTTCTTGGCGGAGAGCCCGACCAGCATGACGAGTCCGATCTGGCTGAAGATGTTGAGCGTCTGTCCGGTCAGCCAGAGACCGAGCAGCGCGCCGACGATCGCCAGAGGCACTGTCAGCATGATGACGAAGGGGTGCACGTAGCTCTCGAACTGCGCGGCGAGCACCAGGAACACGACGACGATGCCCAATGCGAAGACGAATGCGACCGAGCCCGCGGCGGTCTTGAAGTCCTGCGACTGGCCTTTCCAGTCGACGATCGCCTCGTCGGGCAGATGCTCGTCCACGAGCAACTCCAGATGGTCGACCGCCTCGCCGAGTGCGAAGCCCTCCGCCAGGTTCGCCTCCATCGTGATGGCCCGCACGCGGTTGTATCGGTTGAGGGTCAGTGAGTCGGCGAACTCTTCCAGTTCGACGACGTTGGAAAGCGAAATCAGCTGCTCGCTGCGTTCCGAGCGCACGTAGATGTTCTCCAGGCTCGTGGGCGTGCGCTGCAGATCCCGTTCGCCTTCCAGGATCACGTCATACTCCTCGCCGTTGTCGATGTAGGTCGTCACGCGCCGCGAGCCGAGCATGGTCTCGAGCGTGCGTCCGACATTCGAGACCGTCACGCCGAGATCGGCGGCGCGGTCGTAGTCGACGACCACGCGCATCTGCGGCTTGGTCTCCTTGTAATCCCAGTCGATGTCCTCGAAGCCGGGATTATCCGCCTCGATCTCCCGCATCAGGATATCGCGCCACTCGGTCAGGTCCTCGTAGCTCGCGCCGCCCAGCACCAGCTCCACGGGCTTGTCGATGCCGCCGCCGAAACCCTGACGCATGATCGGCGAGGCCCGCACGCCGGGCAGATCGGCGAGCCGCTCACTCACATCGTCCATGATCTCCTCGGCAGGGCGCCGTTCGCCCCAGTCGGCTAGCCCCACGATGATGAAACCCGAATTGAAGGTCGAGTAGTTGCCGAACGCGCGCGGCGCGCGGACGAGCAGCCGGGTCATCTCGCCGGACTCGACCATCGGCATCATGCGCGCCTCGATTTCATCCATGTAATCCGCCATGTACTCGTAGGTGGCGCCTTCCGGGCCATCCACCATGACGAAGAACGCGCCGCGGTCCTCTTCCGGCACGTATTCCCGCTCGATGGACGGAAACAGGAACACGACGCCCAGCAGGATCGCCAGGAACACGATCCCGGCCAGCCAGAGGTGCCTGAACATCCCCCGCAGGGCACGCACATACTTGTCGCGCGCCCGCGCGAACGCGTTGTCGAGCGCGCGTGTCAGGCGCGTGCGCTCGGACGGCGGCTTCAGGAGCTTCGAGGACATCATCGGCGAGAGCGACAGCGCGACGAAGGCCGAGAACGCGACCGCCGCCGCCAACGTCAGCGCGAACTCCGAGAACAGCCGCCCCACGTCACCCTGCATGAACGCGATCGGCACGAATACGGAAATCAGCACGACGGTCGTGGCGACGACCGCGAACGCCACCTGTCGCGAGCCGCGAAATGCGGCAACGAGCCGCGTCTCGCCGTGCTCGTCCATGCGCCGGTGGATGTTCTCGAGCACGACGATGGCGTCGTCCACGACGAGCCCGATCGCCAGCACGAGCGCGAGCAAGGTCAGCAGATTGACCGAAAAGCCGAACAGGAGCAGCGCGAGGAAGGTCGCGGTCAGCGATACCGGCACGGTGACCGCCGGCACGATCATCGCGCGCAGGCTGCCGAGGAACAGATAGATGACGAACACCACCAGCAGCATGGCGATGAACAGGGTCTTGTACACTTCGTTGACGGCGCCTTCGATGAATACCGAGGTGTCGAAGCTTTCCTCGAGCCGCATGCCTTCGGGCAGCCCGGCATTGATGCGCTCGGCTTCCTCTCCGGCGGCCCGGGTCACGTCCAGCGTATTCGCGGTCGATTGCTTGACGACGCCGATGCCCACCATCGGTATGCCGTTGCCGCGGAACGTGTTGCGACTCTCGACCGCGCCGCGCTCGACGCGCGCGACGTCGCCGAGGCGGACGAGGTAACCGTCCTCGCCCTGCGCCAGCACCAGCGAAGCAAAGCTTTCCGGCGTGCTGAAGGCGCGCTGCATTCGGACGGTGATCTGCCGCGCCTCGGACTCCATGCTGCCCGCCGGCAGCTCGACATTTTCGGCAAGCAGGGCGTCCTCGACGTCGGTCGCCGTGAGGCCGCGCGCCGCCAACGCATTGCGATCGAGCCAGATGCGCATGGCATAGGTTTGATCGCCGCCGATGCGGATCCGCGCCACGCCGTCGAGCACCGAGAATCGGTCGACGAGATAGCGATCCGCGTAATCGGTGAGCTCGGGAATGCTCATGCCCTTGCCGGTGAGGTTGAACCACATGATTACGTCGTCGCTGCTGTCGACTTTCTGGATTTCCGGCGCGATCGCTTCCTCGGGCAGCTCGTTGACGATGCCCGAGACGCGGTCGCGGATATCGTTGGCGGCGTCGTCGACATCGCGATCGATGTTGAACTCGATGTCGATCTCCGACTCGCCGTCTTCGCTGCGCGATTCGATGAAGCGGATGCCCTCGATACCGGAAATGCTTTCCTCGACGATTTCGGTGATGCGACTTTCCACCACATTCGCCGCCGCGCCCGGATATTGCGTCTCGATGGAAACGATGGGCGGATCGATATCGGGATACTCGCGCAGCGGCAGGCGCTGGTACGCGAGCAGGCCGAACGCGATCAGCAGCAGCGACATCACCGAAGCGAGCACGGGACGCCGGACGGAGATGTCGGAGAGGATCATGGTCCGCTGCGGGCAGGCATTTCGCCGGCGGGCCGACCGTCGATCATATCGCTCAAGCGCGCCGTGCCGTCGTCGATAGCCTGGATCTGTACCGTCTGGCCGGGGCGCGCCTTCATGGTGCCGTGCGTGATGACCATCTCGCCGGCCTCGAGACCCTGGACGATCTCGACTTCACCTGGCATGCGCCGGCCGATGCCGACCTCACGCCGCTCGACCGTGTTGCCGTCGCCCTGGCCCACGACCATCACGAACTGCTGCTCGCCGAGCGGCACGAGCGCCTCTTCAGGGATCACCACCGCCTGTCGCGGATTGTTCAACAGATCCACTTGCATGAGCAGGCCGGGCCGCAGTCGCTTGTCCGGATTCGGCATCATCGCGCGCACCTGCACCGTGCGCGTGATCGGGTCGATGCGGCTGCCGACGGCGCTCACCTCGCCTTCGAATTCCTCGTCGCCGAATGCATCCGCCGTGGCGACAATCTCGGCGCCGGGCTGAAGCGCGGTAAGAAAGGTCGCCGGCACGGAGAAGTCGAGCTTCATGACGCTGTCGTCGTCCAGCGTCGTGATGACTTCGCCCGGCTGCACGAGCGCGCCGGGACTGATATTGCGCAGGCCCACCACGCCGCTGAACGGCGCATTGATCAGCCGGTCGTCGAGCTGCGACTGGATCGCCTCGAGCCGCGCCTTCGCCGTTTCCCATTCACGGCGCGCCGTATCGAGGACGGATTCCGAGACGATATCCTCCTGCGAGAGCCGCACGTTGCGCTCGTACTGGCTCTGTGCCTCCTCGACCGTGGCGCGGGCTTCCTCGAGCAGCGCATGCTCCTCGGCGCTGGTCATCTCGACCAGCACGTCACCCTCCTCGACGCGATCGCCGTCGTCGAAGTGGATGGCCGTGACGCGCTCGGTGACGTTAGCCGTCAGGGTGACGGATTCATTGGCCTGCAGCGTGCCGAGCGCCTCGATGCGATCCACGACGAGCTTGCGCTCGGCCACGGACACGATGACCTCCGGCGGCGGGTCATCCTGAGCGGAGACGCCGCCGGCGAGCAGCACCAGAGCAGTGAGAACGGTCCTTCGCATGATCCTCCCGAGGACAGCGAAATGAGACCGCCAGCATAACCGAAAATTCCCGCGGGAATCGCCGCGCCAGGACGAGCCGGGCGAGCGATGCGGCAGGCGGAATCATGGGAAAATTCGCTGGCCCGGCGTGATATCCAGCGCCCGAGCCCCGCCCAAGCCAGCGAATGCCCGATTTCACTTGCCCGTCGTTTCGCCGAAAGCCACGCCCTCTTTATTCCGGCGAAAGCCGCAACCCAGTAGAACAATCCTGACGCGTCGGAAGTGGACCGCTATAATTTCGGTAAATCCGCGTTTCGCGTCGGGCCCGTAGCTCAGTTGGTTAGAGCAGGGGACTCATAATCCCTTGGTCCCAGGTTCGAGTCCTGGCGGGCCCACAAGTGGGGATTCCGGCTTTTTCCCCGGAACGGCGAGGTCGATAAGGACTTGTCGACCGCGAGCGAATTTTCCCGAGTTAGCAGGCTGTTAGTCTCCGCCGCCGGCACGCTTGATCGTGAACTTGCCGAAGCCGATACCGATATCCCAGCCTTTTCCGGTGCCGGAAAGCGCAAGGGAAACCTCTCCCTTCGTGACGACCATCGCTTTCGATGACTTGACTGCACCGGCATGCGCCTCCGCGCTGGCGTAGCTGCCCAGCGTCTGCTCGATATCGATGACGTTCGAGAACGCGCCCACGCCGTCCTCGATCGTCGACTTGCCGAACGTGAGGCCGCCGCCCTCGGCGCTGATGTTGACGGGCATCGACTGACCGTTGTCGCAGGTGATCGTGCCGGCGCCGGTCGCGGTCTTGTAGAACGCCGACCAGCCGCTCAGGTCGAAGCGCAGCTTGCAGTTGATCTCATCGGCAGCGCCTGCCAGTGAAGTCGTACCCAGCGCCACAAGCGCGGCCACGACTGCGAATGCAAAATGGAATGGGTTCACGGGCGACCTCCATGGCGAGCGAATCATCGGCCGGCCGATTGTGCCATGTGAGGCTCTGCTTCTCATCTTGGTCGGCTGAAGTTGGTCGGCTGAAGCCGACCCTGCGGGATCGCAGGAACCGCAATCAGGTCTTGCTCACGGGTACCAGCAACAGCGGCAACGTGGTCTGTTTGACGACGCCCAGGCAGGTGCTCCCGGCGACCAGTTGATAGACCGCCCCATGCCCGTAATTGCCCAGCACGATCATATCGGCGGGCATCTTTTCCGCCTCCTTCAGAATGGTTTCCACTGTCGGACCGGGGATCAGCAGCGCGGTGGCGTCGATGCCGGCCTCCCGCAGGCTGTCGGCATGTTCCTGAAGCGCCCGGTGCTCATTGCGAAGCTCATGCGCAACCTGATCCCGCACGATGTCCGGTCCGCCTTCGTAGCCGACGAAACTGGGATTCGGCTCTGCCACGTGCAGCAGGCGCACCTGCGCTTTCGTCGCGGTTGCATACTTGCGCGCCGCACGCAGCACGTCGCCGCTCGCCGCGGACAGATCGAGCGCTACCAGCAGATTGACCATTTCACTCCCGACTCTCGCGCCGCGCGAGCTGGTCCTGAATGATACCGTGCAAGCTGCGCGTCGCGCGGTCCGCGTCGGCGCCGCTCAGATGCGACCATTCGGGCGTGTCGAGCCCCTGCAGCTCCGCGTGGTCCTCGAAGTGAATGCCGACGGCGCCTGTTTCGGCGATCAGGCGATCCCAGGATATTTCGCGCGGCATTCGCTGTTGCTCGGCGGCATAGAAAGCTCCGGACGACGGCATGCGCACGAAGACGACCTCGACGTCGCGCGCCTCGAGCTTTTCCACAGCCTGTCGCGTCGCGGCGAGCGTCTTCTCGATCCCGGCGTCGCGCATTTTGACCAGTTCCTCTGCCGGTATGCCCGGCGGTGGCCCGATTTGCAGCCACACATTGCGCGCATAATCTCGATAGGCCGCATCCTCCTCGAGCTTTCGCCAGAGGCGCGTGTTCCGATCCACGTCCATCGTTTCCAGCCGTCGCACGTCCCGGTAGTTCCGGGCGCCCCCTCGATCGGGCCAGGGCAATCGCCGCAGGGCGACCATCAGCGAGTAATCCTCGTGATAGAAAGCAAGCCAGGGCTCGACGGCCATCGATACCCGTTGCCCGAACCACTTGGAAGGCGTTTCGTTGCGGTAGTAATCGAGCGCGCCCAGACGCCGCACACCGAAATCGGTGAAATACAGGTCCGGCGTGACGCCGACGATCAAGGTGCCCGTGAAGTCCGGATCCTCTGCGAGATCCTCGAGGAAAATGATCGGCGAAGTGCCTTCCAGCGCCAGCTGGATCGGCTTTTCCCCGGCAACTTCTTCCCAGACCGGCAACTGGATGTCGAACAGCACGCGGGACGAACCGATGATCACGGTTTCCTCGCCTTCGTGCCGATCGACGATGCGCCGCTGAATCGCCCACAAGCCGTCGCTGTTGCGATACGAGGGCGTGGAGCCGAAATCCCGCCAGTACCATTCCCAACCGACCAGCAAGACCGCGAACGTGACCAGCGCCGCAACGCCCGCCCGCGTCCATGCCAGCGCCGGTATCGGCCGTTCGGCGATCGCCTGGTCAGAACTGGAAATAGATGAAAGCATTGCCGCCTCCCTGAGTGATCACGACGAGCCAGGCGATCAGCCCCGCCGTCACGCCTGCCGCCGGCGCCGGCAGACGCGCGATCACGTCGTGCAGTGTCCGGTTGCGCATGGTCCAGTGAATAATCAGCATGGCGCCGATTGTCAGTACCGTGCTCGTGATCTGCATGCTGGTCAGCACCTTCTGACCGGCCGTTTCGAACGTGAGCATGGTGTCGATCATCCGCCGCGCGGTGCCGAAATCCTGCGCGCGGAAGAAAACCCAGGTGATGTTCACGAGGAAATACGTGAGCAGCGCGAGAAACACGCGCGCCGGAAGCGTTTGCCAGTACGTGATGCCGCCGAACCGGCCTTTGAGCCAGCGCTCGGCGGCGAGATAGAGCCCGTGCAGGCCGCCCCAGACGACAAACGTCCACGCGGCTCCGTGCCACAGTCCACCGAGCAACATGGTCAGCATCAGGTTGACGTAGGTGCGTGCCACGCCCTTTCGGTTGCCGCCCAATGGAACGTACAGGTAATCGCGCAGCCAGGTGGACAACGAGATATGCCAGCGCCGCCAGAAGTCGGAAAAGCCGATCGCCGCGTACGGGAAGCGGAAGTTGTCCGGCAGCGAGAAGCCGAGCATCAGGGCCACACCGATCGCGATGGTCGAATAACCGGCGAAGTCGCAGAAGATCTGGCCGGAGAAGGCCAGCGTGCCCAGCCAGGCATCGAGCGGGTGCAACACGGTGGTCGCGCCGAACACCGCATCGGCGACCGGAGCGAGCAGGCCGTCGGCCACCACGATTTTGTTGAACATGCCCAGCGTCACCAATCCGGCACCCCAGAGGAACTGCGCCGGGCTCGCGCGCCGCGGCTCCGCGAATTGCGGGATCAGCTGGTCGGGCCGTACGATCGGGCCGGCGACGAGCTGCGGAAAGAACGTCACGAACAGCGCGAAGTCGGTGAAGGATCGTGCCGGCGCCGCCCGGCGCAGGTATACGTCCAGCGTGTACGCCATGGTCTGGAATGTGTAGAAAGAGATCCCGACCGGCAGAATGATGTCCCAGGGCGCCGGCTGGTAAGCGATGCCGAGCGTGGCTGCGAGCACAATGAAGTTGTCGAGCAGGAACTCGCCGTACTTGAAAAACCCCAGCAGGCCGAGATTGGCCGTGAGGCTGATCAGCAGCAGCCAGCGGCGGCGGTCAGAGCGCTCCTCGCGATGGATCCACTTGGCCGCGTACCAGTCGACGACCGTCGAAATCCACAGCAGGATGACGAACGGCGGGTTCCAGGCCGCGTAGAAAATATAGCTGGCCAGCAGGAGATTGAATTTTTTCGTCGGCCAGTTGAGCGGTGCGTTGTGCAGCACCAGCACCACGGCGAGGAACACCATGAAGGTGAGCGAATTGAAGACCAATCAGGAGCAACCCCCGTCACGGCCTCCCGGACCGCGCGGCGCGCGGCCGGAGCCTCTCCTGCACCGAGGAGCGGCGGCGAGATATAGCAGAATTTGCAGCGGCTGGAAAGCCTTACATTGACGCCAGCAAGTTCCGGAACCGCGGGTGCGGGCGCAGATTCTCGAAATCAGCGTCCCGTTCGATCCATGACTTGTAAGCCATGCCGGCTTCGACGGCTTTTTCCAGCAGATCCAATGCCCTTTCCGTGTTGCCGAGCAACGAGTAGACGCACGCCGCGTTATAGAGCACGCCGGGTTGATCCGGTTGCAAGGCGAGTGCCCGCTCGATTCGCTCGATTGCCGCATCGGATTGTCCTGTGTGAACCCGACCCAACGCCCCGAGATAGATCGCGCGCACGTCGTCCGGGACGATGGCGAGATGGGCGTCGGCCACCGCAAGCGCCTCTCGGAGCGTGGCGGCTGCTTCGTCGGCTCGACCTTCCGCATTGGAGAGAAGAGCAGCCAGATGGAAGCGTGACTGAAAATCCTCGGGCCTCACCTCGGCCGCACGTCTCAACTGAGCTTCGGCGTCGCGGTCGAGTCCCTCCATGATGATCATGCGCGCGTAAAAGTGGTGAGGCTCGAACAGCGAGGGATTGATGCGGATGGCGTCCTTGAAGGCTTGTTCGGCCTCGTCGAGGCGATTCGAGCACCACAAAGCCAGGCCGCGCGCCGTCCAGACTTCCGCCAGTGCCGGATTGAGCTCGACAGCCTTGCGGCTGGCTTCCGTGGCTCGTTCGAGAAAGCCCGGCCTGTTGCCGTGATAGCGATAGTAGTCCGCGCAACAGATCGCCAGACCGGCCCAGGCCACCGCGTAGTTCGGGTCGATATCTATCGCTTTTTCGTACATTTCGCGCGCGGTATTCAAATGACCCTTGTCGGAGCGATGGTAGAACTCGCGTCCGCGCAGGTAATAGTCGTAGGCCTTGAAATTGTGCGTGGACGGCATTTCCAGCTTGTGCCGCGTTTCGCTGCTGAGCGTGAGTTGCAACGCGTCGACGATGCTCGCCGCGATCTGGTCCTGAACCTCGAAGATGTCGTTCAGCTCGCGATCGTAAGTCCTCGACCACAAATGAGAATCCGAATTCGCGTCGATCAACTGTGCCGCAATGCGGATCCGGCTTCCGGAGCGCCGCACGCTGCCTTCGAGCACCGTCCCGACGTTCAGGGCATCACGGACGGCTTTCATGTCCGGACTCTTGCCCTTGAACGCAAACGACGACGTGCGCGAACAGACTCTGAGCTCTGGAATACGCGCCAGCAGGTTCAGCAATTCCTCCGAGAGCCCGTCGCTGAAATACTCGTTGTCCGGATCGCCGCTGATGTTCACGAACGGCAACACGGCGATCGACCGGGTGTGCAGTCTCGCCTGCGCGTCCGGAGCGTCGGAAGGCGTACGCTTTATGCCAGCAGGCGTCACTTCCAGGGCCCAGGCGAGGATCACGGCCACCGGGAACCCAAACGCGACGAGCACGATGACCAGCGTTTGCGCCCAGGCAGGCAGGTTGAGCGGCGCGAACGCACTGTCCGCGATCTGAATCAACAGCCAGCCGACGATCAGGTAGACGGCGCCGACCTGAAACACCTTGCGGCGCTTCAACTCGTCCATGGCCCGCCTCAGCTTCGACGAAGCGTCTGTCACACAATACGCCTCCGGCCCATACGGGCGGATTATGCGGCAGAATTCAGCCGTGTTGTCCAGTAATAAACGCAAGGCGGGACTTCTGCTCGTTGTGGCAACGGGCGCGACGATCGCCGTGTTCGTCTTGCCGAGAATCGCCCAGGACCCTGCCTATCATTCGTTCGCCGATAGTCGATCTTTCCTCGGGGTGGCGAATTTCATCAACGTGGTCACCAACGCTGCATTCCCGCTCGCCGGCGCGTACGGCTTGTCACGCCTGCCGCGAACGCAGGGATGCCCGCTTCGCGCGGCCTATGTTCTGCTTTGTATCGGCGTGATTCTGGTCGGCTTCGGCTCGGCGTGCTACCACCTCGCGCCTTCGAACTCGACGCTGACCTGGGACCGCGCGCCGATGACGATCGCATTCATGGCGCTTTTCACGCTCGTCGTGGGCGATTATGTTTCCGGGCGCGCGGGCTCGTGGCTGCTCTGGCCCTCGATCCTGGTCGGCCTCGCGTCGGTCGTGTACTGGCAATTCTCCGAGTCGCGCGGCATTGGCGACTTGCGGCCCTACGCGCTCGTCCAGTTCCTGCCGATGCTGCTCATGCCGCTCATCCTGATCCTTTTCAGGCCAACGCGGTTGCGAGCGGCGCTGCTGTGGTCAGCACTGATCGTCTATGCGCTGTCGAAGGTGGCGGAGTATTTCGATACACCGATTTTCGAGCTGACCGGCTTCATCAGCGGCCACTCCGTCAAGCATCTGCTCGCCGCGGCCGCAGTGCTCGCAGCGATCATGGCTTTCCGAGCCGGGGCGCCGATGCCTTCGGCAGCCGCGGAAAAGGCTTGATGAACTCTGTCGCGTTCAGGACGCGATCCGACAGAGTGAACCTACGCTCCGGTTTCGACGAGCACCGTGTCGGCCACGAAGCATCCGCTCACGTCGGTGACGCCGAACGCCTCGATCTCCGTCCCGCCGGCCAGATCCGAGAACGTGCCCGGCGCACCTTCGGCGCCATCGCCGGAGCTGGCGATCAGGAATATGTCGGCCTCTACCGGCACACTCACGCAAAGATCCCCGGCGTCGGTCGAGACGACGAGGCTGCGCGCGCCGGCATCCGCCGTCTGCACGGTGCCGGCCATCGTTGCTTCGGCCGCCTCCGGCCCGGCAACGATCACGAGCGCGGCGCGCAACAGGTCCGGATCCATATCGGAGGTAACGAGCACGCCCTCGGTCCTGATGCCGGCGCCGGTGACGATTGCAGTCGAATCGAGACGCTCGCCAGAGCGTCTGAAGATGCCGGTGCCGGTTTGGAGCAGAACGTCGAGCACGCTGGCATCTGCCCGCTCGAGATCGAACCGGCTGGATGCATCGGGTGCGCCGAGCGCGACGCCCTCTACCTGGCTGAATGTGCCGGGAGGGCCTATCTCGACGACGGCTGCGGCAAGCACGAGCGCGCCGATCGCATTGCTGTCCGTGGGACGCAGGCGCCCGATCACCGTGACAGGATCGTTGGTCATCAGGCTCGCGAGGTCGACCGGATGGCCCGTCGCATCGAAAAGACCGGTGTCGTCGCCCACGCGCACCGTGATGCAACGGTCGGGCCCGGCGAAATCATCGCCGTCGCTTTCACCCGAGACGATGCTGGTCGCGCAAAGCTCGAAGCTTCGAGCGGTCTCGTCGATCTCGCCGACGTCGCCGTGGACGCGCGCCAGTCGTCCGCCGGGCGCGGTCAGGACATCGACGAAGATGACGGGCCGGAAGCGATAGGACCCGTTGCCCGTCTGCACGATATGGATGGAGCGGTTCGCATCCAGGTCGATCTGCACGATGACAAGCGAATTGCGGGCCACGCTGAAAGGCCCGCGCGGGTTGAGATCGATCTTGCCGTTGGCAGGTAGCGCCGGATGCACGGTCTCGATGACGTTGCCGGCATCGTCGCGGTCCACCAGCTCGAGATCGTCGATATGCAGGCGTATCTTCGAGTAATCGCCCGCCGGCAGGTCGCCGGACAGCGCGAACAGATCGGCGACGTTTTCCAGCTTCTTGATGTCGAAGGTCTCGGGACCGGTAAAGACGGTCTCGTGACCACCGTCGCCCAGCAGCTCGACCGACGCGAGGGTCAGATTGATCTCGTCGAAATCGTCGGCAGGCCCATCGGTGAAGACGATCGCGACCTTGCCGGTTGCAGCTTGCACGGACGGCGAGGAATCTCCACTGCCGCCACACGCTGTCATGACGCCTGCCATCATCGCGATGGCGAAAATCCGTTTCAGTCCCTGCATCGCGAGCTCCTTATGTAATCTTGCCGGACCAGCGGTGGTCACGGAAGGATCATGCTAACTCTATGTTTCGCGAAGGGAAATTTGGCAGAAACGCGATTCGGCGACCGTGATGTCCGTCACGTTTCGGCGCCAGTCGAAGCTACCACGATACGACCAGCTTCCCGGGATACCGGGGGACGTCGGGATAGCCCCCGATCAGCGCGGCGGCTTGGTCAGGCTGCCGGGACCGGCCCCGCAAACGCTTTCGAACGCCGTGCTGCCGTTGCCGTCCAGATCGGCCAGCACAATCTGAGTTTGCGTCGATCGAAAGCAGGCGAGGCCATGGAACTGATTGAAGCGGATTCGCACTTCGTTCGAGATCACCTCGTAGCCCATCAGTCCGGCGTCCCTGGCCGTGATTCTTCCGTCACTGTTCATATCGCTCAGCATCGACGGGGCGATGCCGTTGACGGCGAAAAACCGCATCTCATAGACGGTAGCATCGAACAGATTCGGATAGCCTCCGTTGATCGGCTCGACAAAAGGGGGCGAAGTGGTTGTCGGATCGACCGGCTCGATCGGGCCCCCGTCGACGCGCCAGATCGGAGCCTGGTCGCACCGCTCATCGTCGACGATCATGCCGACGCACGGATCCACCTTGACGAACGGCGCGACGAGGCCGTAAGGCACCAGCAGACTCCCGGAGACCGTCGTATGCCGGGTGGTGTCCGTCAGCTCGTACCCGACTTGATTGAGGAATCCGGCCAGGTTGTACTGCTCCAGCACCGGTCCGCGATCGAAGTTCTCGTCGAGCACGAGGCCGGGGCCGGTCGCCGACAAGACCACGAGCCCAGGCAGGTCGTCGTCGGTGCCACGGCCGTAGCCGTCGATAACATCTCCGCCCGTGTCCGGGCCCAGCGCGACGATTCCGCCCGGCCCCGCGGTGGACATGCCGACGAACACCGGCATGCCGCCGCCCGCGGAATCGGTGAGGGCGTCGCGGCGGCCCGCATCCCCGAAATCGTCTTCCACGCCGGGCTGGTCGATGTCCGGCGTGAACATGAGAAAGGTTTCGTCCGCCGGGATCGGCCGGACGCAGTCGGGGTGGGTAAAAAACGGCGGGAACAGCTGCAGACAGCCGTCCGGATCATCGAACACGATCCAGCCGGTCACACCGAGTGACGGGAAAGTGCGCAACGGCCCTGGAGTACCACCGGTGGCGATACCGAGGTTCTTGCGCGCCAGCAGGCGTATCGTGATCTGCCAGCCGCTCGAGTTCTGGATCGAGTTCCTCCCCTCGAGGAATGGCACGGTAACCGACAACCGCACGGGCCTGGCTTCCCTGGTCGTCGCGTGACTCGTTCCGGGATGAGCCAACAGCCCGAGAACGGCCACGCAGCAGAGCACCGGAATTCTCATGATGACCTCGCTGAGAACGAGCTTGTAGTTATTTGTTCACCCCCCAAAGATACCCGGTTTGTCTGGCATGCGGGAAGTAGATCGAGGCTTTTTACCATAACCTGCAGTCAGGTCCCCTCCCCGAGGATTTCGCGCGCCATCGCCGGACCGCTTGCTTCGGGATCGGCTTTGGCGAACTGAACCAGAAACCGTTGCGCGAGCTGTTCGGCGCCGCTTGCATCGCCCGCTTGCGCCGCGATGCGCGCGGCGAGCAGGAGCGCGCGCTGACGGTCGAGCTCCAGATCGAGTCGCGGATCGATGGGATTGCGGTCTCCGCTCACGTCTTCGAGAAGTCGCCGGGCGCCGTCTTGCTCTCCGTTCACCAGCAGCGCCTCGGCGAGCCCGATCTTGTATATGCGGTAGCGGTAGCCTTCCTTTTCGACCGCTTCCTGCAAAGATTCGAGCGCCGCGGGAATCTGATTACTGCCCAGGAAAGCCATGCCGCTCAGGTACGCGGCGGCCTTCTCCTCCGTGCGATCCGGATCCTCGGCGGGCAGGGCGTGCGTGAGGATCTCGGCGGCGGTGCTCTGAACCGCCTCGAGGTCATCGCGGGCCAGCTCCAGCAGGCCGCGTGCGAACAGATAGCGCGTCGGCGGACCCGGGGACGCCGCGATGGCCCGATCGATCAGCGCGCGGGCGGCATCGTAATCGCCGAGCTCCATTCGCGACAGGCCACGCACGGTCAGGCCGAGCGCTTCACGGACTTTCTCCGCCGCCAGAGGCTCCGCCATGCGCGACATCAATGCGTCGGCCTCCTCGAAACGCCCGGCGGCCTGCAGCAGCCAGGCCAGGTCGAATGCCGCGTCGAGCCGGTAGCGTGGCACAACGTGATCGTCATTCACGACCGATTGCAACATTTCGCGAGCCGCCGCCTGATCGCCCGACAGGTAGTCGACCCGCGCGAGATCGATACGCGACTCGGCCAGCGCCGGATCGATCTCGCTGGCCTTCTCGTATTCGCTGCGCGCTTCGTCGAACTGCTCCTGGTAGAAATGCGCGTCACCCAACAGGATGTGCGCGTTGGCGCTGTCCGGCGCGAGCGCCGCGAAACGCTCCAGCGCCGGGCGCGCCTTGTCGAACTGGCCGGTGGACAGGTACGTATCGCCAAGCATGCTCCATGCGAGCTGGTTGTCCGGCTCCTGCTGCGTCAGGATCTCGGCCTGTCGTATGGCCTCCTCGGGACGGCCGGATTCCCGCAGCACGTAGCTCAGGTGCTGGCGTGCTTCGGTTTCGTACGGGTGACGATCGAGCAACGTCCGGTAACGCTGCTCTGCAGTCTCGTAATCGCGCGCGAACCACGCTTCCGCGGCCTCGATATAGAGGCGCTCGCGCTCCGGCAGATAGTGGGCGGCGACGGCCCGGCGCATGCTCGCCAACGCCTCGTCGGTGCGTCCTGTGGCCGCCTGGATGTGGGCGAGCCGATAGCGGGCCATGCTGAAATCGGGCGCGATCTCCAGTGCGGCGCGAAACGACTGCTCGGCATCCTTGTACTTGTAGTCGACGAAATACTGCATGCCCGCGATGAAAGCCTCGTAGGCGGCGAGATTTTCCGTGGCGAAATCGGCCGCGAAAGCGTCGACCGATTCCTCCCGCGGAACTTTCAATCCACGCTTGGCGAGCGTGGCGACACGCGTCGCCGTCTCCAGCAAGGTTTCCGGCTCGAGGCCGTCGAAGCGGTCGCTTTCGATCTCGACGCCTTCGCGCATGTCGCTCAGTCGAACCGCGAGCGTCAGACCGTCCGGCGACTTGAGAATCTCGCCGCTCAGCACGTAGTCGATCCCGGCGCGTCCCGACTCATCGGTGGATTCTGCCGGTCGGGCCAGGGATTGCTGCAATTGTCGGGTGCGCGCGCCGGAGACCACGGCAAGGTAGCGGGACTGGGCGAGATTGTCCCGAACGAGGTTCGCGAGGCCCTCGCCGAGCCATGCAAGCTCGTCGTCGCCCGTCAGATTGCGCATCGGCAGCGCGGCGACCATAGGCGTTGCACGTTCGGCTGCGGCCGGCGCGCCGGGCGGCGCCTCCGCCAAACGGTCGGACCAGAGCCACCAGCCGGAGGCGGCAATCGCGGCCAGCAACGGCAGGCCGAACAGGGCTCCCGGTCGCCATCGCCGACCGCGGCTTGCCCCGGCGATAACCCGCGCAACCCGTGCGCCACGCACTACCGTCGAGTCCGTGTCGCTGCCGCCGATATCCGGCCGCACCATCGCGCGAAACTCTGCGGCGCTTTGCGGACGCTCGGCAGGGTCGAGCGCCAGCCCGCGATCGATCGCCGACAGGAATGTCTCGCTGTAACGGCCGCGGCCGGCTTCGACCGCCGGCGTCAAGGCTTCGCCCTGCTGCCGCGCGATGGCATCCGCGGGCTTCCGCCCGGCGATGACCCGGTACATCGTGCCGGCCAGCGCATACAGGTCGCTCCACGGCCCCTGCCGCCCCGCGCCTCCGTACTGCTCGAACGGCGAATAGCCGGCCGAGATCAGGCTCGTGAGATGCTGCGTGTCCTCCATGGCGTGCGGCCGACTCGCGCCGAAGTCGATCAGCACCGGCGAGCCGTCGCGTCGCATGAAGACGTTCTCCGGCTTGATGTCCCGGTGCAGCAGGCCTTTTTCGTGCACCTTCTCCAGGCCGCGCAGCAGCGGCAACAGAATCCCGTCGAGGAGCACGTCCTCGGCAACGCCCTCCGGATGCATCGAGAGCCAGGACTCGAGATCCCGGCCTTCCTCGTACTCCATCACGAGGTAGGCCGTGCCGTTGGCCTCGAGAAAGTGCATCACGGCGATGATGTTCGGATGCCGGAAGCGCGCCAGCGCCCGCGCCTCGTCGATGAAGCGCGTCAGGCCCCAGGCGAAGAGTTCCCTGTCGTTGTCGTCGCGCGGCAGCACCGTGGAATCGTCGCCGCGAAATGCAAACTGCCGAGGCAGGTATTCCTTGATGGCGACCGTGCGTTGCAGCCGGGTGTCGGTCGCCTTGTAGGTGATGCCGAAACCGCCCTGTCCCAGTACCTCGATGATCCGGAACTGCTCGAGCTCGTAGCCGGGCGGCAAAGCGGCGTGGCGTAGTTCAGTCACGACCGGAGCTACGCCTGATCATTGTCGTCTCCCCTCGAAACGGCCTCGATGCTATTGGTGCAGTGTCAACGATACGCGGTTTTCGCCGTTCGAGGGAATCGGCCCATGCATCCGCTCTGAGCGGCAATGCGCCGCGGTTGTACATCCGCCATTGGTCAGCGCGGCGGCTTGGTCAGACCGCCCGGCCCGGGCGAGCAAGCGATGCTGATCACGGTATCGCCGTTGCCGTCCAGATCACTCAGCAGTACCTGGCTGAATGGCGACCGAAAGCAAGGGAGACCGTGAAACTGTCTGAAACGGATGCGCACCTCGTTCGAGATCACGTTGAAACCCATCAGCTCGGCGTCCCTGGCCGTGATGCGATGGTTGCCGTTCATGTCGGTCAGGATCGACGGGGCGATTCCGCTGACGGCAAAAAACGACAACTCCCAGCGTTGGCCATCGAACAGGGCCGGATAGGCAGTCTGAATCGCCTCGGCGCCGGACCCGGGTGGCTCGATGGGCTCTACCGGGCCGCCGTCGATGCGCCATAGCGAATTCATGTCGCAAAGTCCAAGGACCGGGTCCGTGATCACGCCGACGCAGGTGTCGACTTGCGCGAACGCCGCTATCAACCCGTAGGGAACGAACAGGCTGGCAACCACGCTGGTATGCGCCGTGGCATCCGTGAGCTCGTAACCGACCTGGTTCAGATATCCGGCGAGGTTGTATTGCTCGATCACCGGGCCGCGGTCGAAGTTCTCGTCGAGAACCAGGCCCGGCCCCGTCGAGGAAAGCACGACCAGGCCCGGCAGATCGTCGTCGGCGCCGCGCCCGTAGCCGTCGACGATATCGGCGCCCGTGTCCGGACCGAGCGCGACGAGAGACATGCCGTCCGGCCCGCCAAGGAACTTGGAATTGCCGCCGCCCCCCGATTCCGTCAGGGCGGCCCGGCGGTCCGGATCGCCGATGTCGTCCTGGACGCCGGCCATGTCCATGTCCGGCGTGAACATGAGAAAGACCTCGTCCGTCACCGCACCGTCGCAGGAGCCGTCGAAATGCGGCGGAGGATCGAACGGCGGAAACAGCGTCAGGCAGCCGTCCGGGTCATCGAAGACGATCCAGCCGGTCTGGCCGGTTTTCGGGAACGTGCCGGCGGGCGCCGCGGCCTCGGGCTCGCCGTTCGCGATGCCGAGATTCCTGCGCGCGAGCAGGCGTACCGTGATCGGCCAGCCGCTCGAATTCTGGATGGAGCCCTTCCCGCCATGGAGCGGGATATTGACCGACAAGCGTACCGGGTTCTCGCCGGCGTTGCCGGTAACGGGATGCAGCGACAGCGACAAGCCGAGTATGGCCGTGCAGAGCGGTGCGAGGGATTTCATGGTGATCCTTCAGCGTTTGTAATTGTTCGTATCGCGCCAAAGATACGCTGTTTTGCTATCGCGGGGGACCTACTTTGCCGCCCTTTGACATAAGCTGCGAAGTCCTGCCGACCTCCGGAGCCGGCGCCTCCCGTGCGCCGGCCGCCCCGTCGCATAATACCGTCATGCTGAAGGTAAGCGATGCCATCACGATCCCGGCAAGCGAGCTTGCGATCACGGCCATTCGCGCGCAGGGCCCGGGCGGCCAGAACGTCAACAAGCTCGCCACGGCGATTCATCTGCGCTTCGATGCGCGGGCGTCGGCGGCGTTACCGGATGCGGTCAAGGCGCGGCTTACAGCGATGAAGGATCATCGCATTACCGAAGAGGGCGTCATCGTCATCAAGTCCCAGCAGTATCGAAGCCGGGAGAAGAACAGGGAGGATGCCCTGGCGCGGCTGGCGGAGCTCATTCGGAGCGCCATGCGGACGAGGAAGTCCCGCAAGCCGACGAAGCCGACCAAGGCTTCTCAGGAGAAACGGCTCGACAGCAAGACGAAGCGGGGTCGTCTCAAAACGTCGCGCGGCAAGATTACTCGGGAGTAAGGCGCGGAAACGCATCCGCCGGTCGGCAGGAGTCTTGCGACCGGATCGGCTATTCGAAATCGCGGATGTAACGAGACAGCGTGTTGGCCGCCATTTTTACGTCGGCCAGGTCGACCGTCTCGGGATCGCGGTCGATCCAGTGGTGGAGCGCTCCGGGTTCCGGAACCCAGACGTTGATATTGGCGTGACGCCGCGTCCGCTTCACGAGCCAGCCGGGAAACACGACGACCGGCCGCACGGGATACGAGCGGTCCGTGCGATCTTTCAGGTAGCGACGAAGGAATGCAGCCTGGGCGCGCGCCTGAATGAGCGGCGTGTCAGTGGGCTTCGAGGCGTTCAGGGAGAGCGCTTCGCCATCGTAGCTGACGACCGCCGGTCCGTTCGCCGGCTTGGGGCGAATTTCGATTTCTATCGTGTAAACCCCGTGGCTGCAGATTATTACGTGGTCGATCGTACTGCGGTCGGCCGGGACGTCGTGAAATACCCGATAGCCTCTCTCTGTCAGCCGGTCCAGCAGCTCGACGAACGCCGCCTTGCCATCGACGCCGAGCTTCAGGCGCCTGGCTTCCCGGACAGCCGGAATGAGACTGAGAATAGCGTTCAGAGAGAACGAGCGCGCCGTTTCGATCGCCATACCGCCACACCTCTGCAGCGAGGCCGGCCAATGCCGGCCGTTCGCCGGCCGAGCATACGAGACGGCTCGGCGCCTCGTCGTGACGGCGCTCACAATTCGAGTCGGTTGGCGGCTTCAGCGCCGCCGCGCGCCCCGGTATGCCGCAGCGGCGGCTTTCAGCCGCTTGCGAACTTCCGCGCGCAGCTTCGGCGGGCGGAGCACGACAACGTCCTCACCGTACGCGAGGATGTGCGGGACGAGCTCGCGCGGATCGCCGAAAGGCACCTGTAACGAATAGCCGCCGTCGAGCTCCCACGCACCCTGCTGGTCGGGGTGCCAGCGATCGGCCGCCGCCCGGCGCGCGCACTGCGGCGAAAACTTGAGCACGGCTGTATTGGGCTTTCGTTCGACGAAGATGCCATACCCGGCGCCCAGCTCGGCATCGAGCGTGGCGGCCGTGATCTCTCGCGCGCGCCTGTCGATGAGCCGCGCCGACACCATGGCATCGAGCGGGAAGCTGCGCAGGCCGGCGGGTTCATGGCACCAGGCATCGAGGTACCAACGCTCCCGAGAATGCACGAGTCGTTGCGGCGAAACTTCGAACTGCCGCATTGAATTCGAGCGCCGCTCCTGCTGCTCGACACTGAGGCGTCGCCGATGCAGCAGCGCGGCAATCAGCGCCTGAAAGAGCTGGGCATCGATCGCGCCGGGTTCGATTCCCTGCAGGCGAACGCGACTCTCGAACTCCTCGAGCGAGTGATCGCCCGCTTCGATGAGCTTGCGGACGCCCGCCCGGAGCGGGCCGAGCTGCCTGCGGAGAAGCCGCGGCTCGATTCGGCTCAGCAGCTGCTCGATGGCGAGCAAAGCGTACAACTCATCGGAGCTCAGCCAGAGCCCGGGCAATTGATAGCTCGTCTGCCCGGAGCGTCGTTCTGCCATTCGGTAGCCGCCGGCGTCGCGGTCCCAGATGATCGGCGCCATGAGGCGCTCGCGCAGATATTCGAGATCGCGCTTGAAGGTGGCCCGAGATACTCCGAGCTCGCGAAGAAAGACGTCACGCGAAACCACCCGGCGGCTCGCGAGCAACTGCTGGATCCTGTTCAGGCGCCCGGTGCGGTCCACGCTTCGGCCGTTCTCTTTATTGTTGTCGGGCAACTATAGCGCGACGTGCCGTCTGCGGATACGTGGTCGACCCCCCGCTGGCGTTTGTGGCTGGACGACGTGCTGTGGACTATAGTAATCGGCGATGATCTTCCGCCAGCTTTTCGACGGCACCTGGTGCACTTACACTTACCTTCTCGCCAGCCGGCGCGGCGGCGAGGCGCTGATCATCGACCCGGTGCTCGAGAGAACCGATCGCTATCTCGAGCTGCTCGAGCAGCTCGAGGTGAAGCTCGTCAAGGCCATCGACACGCATCTGCATGCCGACCACCTTTCGGCGCTCGGCACGCTCGGCCGGCGAACACGCTGTGTGACGGTAATGGGCGAGCAATCGAGGGCGGAAGTCGTGACGCTTCACGTTACCGAAGGCGACACGATCGATGTCGATGGTTTGCAGCTGGGGGCGATCTATACGCCGGGGCATACGGACGACTCCTACAGCTTCCTGATGAAAGACCGTGTATTTACCGGCGACACGCTGTTCATTCGCGGCACGGGACGCACGGATTTCCAGAACGGCGATCCGCTGGCGCAGTACGACTCGCTGTTCAACAAGCTGCTGAAGTTGCCCGGCGAGACGCTGGTCTACCCGGGACACGATTACAAGGGCGAGACAGTCTCCACCATCGACGAGGAAAAGGCTTTCAATCCGCGCCTGCAGGTGTCGTCGGCGCAGGAATACGCTGGCATCATGAATGCCCTGAATCGACCGCGGCCGCAAATGATGGACGTCGCCGTGCCGGCGAATCTGCGCGGGTCGTCGGGAGCGTGAAATCATGAATCCACTCGGGTGCTTGAGTTGCGATGAAGCGCGTGACTTGTTGCAGCGGTCCGACGTTGCGCTCGTAGACTTGCGCGAAGTGGCCGAACGTGAACGCGATGGCGTCATTCCGGGCTCTGTGCACGCGCCTTTTGCCCAACTCATGCATCATCTGGCCCCCGGCGGGTCGCTGCAGGCGGCAGCAGCCGGAGGCAAGCGACTCCTCTTTTTCTGTGCGGCCGGCCCGCGTTCGATGCGCGCCATGCACGCCGCGCAACAGGCGGGATTCAGCGACGCTGCCTGGCTCGAGGGCGGCATGGTCGCCTGGGCCGAGACCGGTGGCCCGATCGAACGCCGCTGAGTACAGGCCATTCGGGGAATCCGCCATGCATGAGACGCTTCGGTTCCGGTTGTCGGTCGTCACGATTTGCATCGTCGCGTGCGCGCCGCCGTGGCCTTCTGCGCGCGCAGCGGAGGACTCCGAGAAGATCGGCGTGGCCGAGCCCCCAGCGGATGACGAGCAGGACGAAGACGACGAGGAGGATCACGGCCTCGTCTATCGCCTGATCGGTCCCGCTGCCGGGGGGCGTGTCTCGCGCGTCGCGGGCGTGCCCGGCGATCCGCTCACCTGGTACGCGGCGACCTCGGCAGGCGGCGTGTGGAAATCGGTCAACGGCGGGCTCGATTGGGAGTCCGTTTTCGACGATCAGCCCGTCTCGTCGATCGGCTCGATCGCAGTCGCTCCCTCGGCACCCGACGTCATCTATGTCGGCTCGGGCGAAGCGAACATTCGCGGCAACGTCGGCGAGGGTAATGGCATTTACAAATCGACCGACGGCGGCGAGCACTGGTCGCACGTGTGGGAAGCCGAGGGTCAGATCGGCACCATGGAAGTGCATCCGCGCGACCCCGATATTGCGTTTGCCGCCGTGCTCGGCAGCCCGTTCGGTCCGGGACCCGAGCGCGGCGTCTATCGCACGACGGACGGCGGCGATTCCTGGCAGAAGGTTCTGTACGTCGCCCCGGATACCGGCGCCTCCGACGTCACCTTCGATCCGTCGAACCCGAGCACCCTGTTCGCGGGGCTCTGGCAGACGCGCAGGCTACCCTGGGGGATGACGAGCGGCGGCCCCGGCAGCGGCCTTTACCAGTCACGCGACGGCGGCGATTCCTGGCGACGGCTCGAGGGCGACGGCCTGCCGGAAGGTATCTGGGGCAAGATCGGCGTGCGCGTCGCGCCCTCGGACTCGCGCCGCGTGTATGCGCTCATCGAGGCCGAGGAAGGCGGATTGTTTCGCTCCGATGACGGCGGCAAGACGTGGGAGCTCATCAACGATTCCGGCGGCCTGAGGCAGCGAGCCTGGTATTACACGACGCTTACGATCGATCCCACCGATGCGGATGTCGTGTGGTTTCCGCAGGTCCCGATGCTCAAGACCATCGACGGCGGCGAGGACATCCGCTCGGTGCCGGGCGGAGGCTGGGACTTCCACGACGTATGGATCGATCCGGAGAATCCCGAGCGCATGATCGCCGGCAGCGACGCGGGGATATCCCTCTCGCGCGACGGCGGCGAGACTTTCGTGCGGCCGCCTGTGCCGATCTCCCAGTTCTATCACCTGTCGGTCGATTCGAGCACGCCCTATCGCGTCATGGGCAGCCTGCAGGACTGGGGCACGATGGCCGGTCCCAGCAACAGCCTGCATGAAGGCGGCATCCTGCTCTGGGACTGGCATCCGGTCGGGGGCGGTGAAGCGGGCTACGTGGTCGCCGATCCATCGGATCCGGCCGTGATCTGGGCAGGTGAGTACCTCGGTTATCTGTCGCGCTACGACTCGCGCACGGGCAAATCGTCGCACGTCGGGATTTACCCGGATAACGGTTCCGGACACGGCGCCGGGGATCTCGACTATCGCTTCCAGTGGACCGCACCGATCGTGATTTCGCCACACGATCCGGATGTCGTTTACCACGCCGCAAACGTGTTGTTCAGGACCGAAGACGAAGGACGGACCTGGCGCGCGATCAGCCCGGACCTCACGCGTGACGACGAGTCGAAGCAGGAATGGTCCGGCGGTCCGATCACCGGCGACAACACGAGCGTCGAGCATTACGGCACGATCTTCGCGGTGGCCGAATCGCCGCTCGAGGCGGGCGTCATCTGGGCGGGGTCCGACGACGGGCTCGTGCACGTGACGCGCGACGGCGGCGAAACCTGGGACGAGGTCACGCCGGGCAGGATGCCGGAATGGGGCACCGTGGTCGGTATTGAAGCTTCGCGCTTCGATGCCGGCACGGCCTATGTCGTAGCCGACGCGCACCGGCTCGACGACGAGACGCCGTATCTCTGGAAGACGGAAAACTACGGGCGAAGCTGGGACAGCCTGACGAAGGAACTCGATCCGGAAATCTATCTGAAGGTCGTGCGTGAAGACACGCGCCGCAGCAACGTGTTGTATCTCGGCACCGAGCGCAAAGTCATGGTTTCGCGCGACGGGGGTGACGGCTGGGAAACCCTGCAGCTCAACATGCCGACCGTCGCGATTGCCGACATGGTCGTCGCGGGCGACGATCTGTTGGTCGGCACGCTCGGCCGCTCGGCCTGGATTCTCGACGATCTCGCGCCGGTGCGGCAGATATCGCCCGAGATCAGGGAAAGCGACGTCCACTTGTTCGCACCCTCGCCCACCGTGCGCTGGCACTACACGAGCGCACCGAACGAGTACACGGCAGGCGCCGGCGACAATCCGCCCGAAGGCGCGCTCATCACGTATTTCCTCCAGGAAGAGCCCGAGGACGAAATCACCCTCGAAGTCCTCGATGCGGGCGGGTCCGTGATACGCAAGCTCTCAAGCAAAATGGAAGAACCGTACACGACCGAAGATCATCCGGACTGGGATCCCGAGACCGAGCTCGAAGCCGAGCTGGAAGCTGTTGCGGGCATGAACCGTGCCGCCTGGAACCTCGCTCATGAGGGTCCGAAACGAATCGAGGATGCGCGCAGCGACGTCGGTGATCCGGGCGATGGACCGAAGGTGCTGCCGGGCACCTATACGTTGCGCCTGAACGTCGCCGGGCGTTCGTACGAGCAGCCTGTCGAGGTCCGGCCGGACCCGCGGGTGAAAACGGACGTCGAGGATCTACGAGAACAGACCGACTTCAATCTGGACGTGCGCGATCGCATGAGCGAGATTGCCGCCATGGTCAATACGATCCGCTCGCTTCGCGAGCAGATCGAGTCGCACAACGAGCGTCTGGAGCGTCGCGCCGCGGCCGAGGCGCTCGTCGATACGGGCGAGCAAGCGGCGGCGAAACTCGACACGATCGAGAACGCGCTGCATAACCCCGATGCGACAGTCGACTACGACATCCTGGCAGGGCGCAGCGGCGGCGCCAAGCTCTATTCGCGTTACGGCTGGCTGTTCGACGGGTCGCTCGAGCATGACGGCCCGCCGACGCAAGGCATGCGGGAAGTGAGCGCCGATCTGGACCGGGAGCTGGCCGAACAACGAGCGGCGCTGGACGAGCTGCTGCGCGAAGATGTTGGTCGCCTCAATGCAATGGCGGCCGAACGCAACATCTCATACGTCATCGCACCGCCCGCCGACTGACATCCCGGCGTCTCCGGGCGCGCGACGACGGCGACGACTCCGCCGTTCCTGTGCCTCAGTCGCCGCGGCTGCGCCAGTCTTCGAGCACCTGGAAGGCCGCGTTTTTTCCGGGAAGACCTGTGACCCCGCCGCCCGGATGCGTGCCGGCGCCGCAAAGATACAGATTGTCGATCGGCGTGCGGTAGCGGTACCAGCCCGGCAGCGGGCGCATGTAGAGGAGCTGGTCGAGGGTCAGATCTGCGTGATACAGGCAGCCGCCGGTCAAGCCGAATTGCTGTTCGATGTCGAGCGGCGTCAGCACATCTGCGTGCACGATGCTTGCGGAGAAATCAGCGGCGTGCTGGTCGATCAGCCCCGTGACCGTTGCGACAAGCCGGTCGCGTTCACCCACCCAATCGCTTTCGCGCAAATCGCGGGCGGCATACTGCACCCAAACATGCATGACCTGCTTGCCCGGCGGCGCCAGGCTCTTGTCGACGATGGACGGCAGAGTGAGCTCGAGGCAGGGCTTGTCCGGTGCGCGACCATATTTCGCAGCGTCGAACGCGCGTTCCATATATTCGAGAGTCGAACCGATCTGAATGCGCCCGGCCAGGTGCGCGTCGCTGTCCGGCGCGCCGTGAAACCGCGGGCGCCGCGAGAGCGCAAAGCGCACGATCGCGACGCTGCCGTGCGCTCGCAGATTGCGCACGGCCCTCACGATCTCGGGTTCGAGCCATTGCGCGCCGACAAGATCCAGCAGGGTGGTGCGCGGATCGACGCCGGAAATCACCTTGCGACTGACGATTTCCCCGCCGTCTTCGAGCAGGACACCCCTCGCATTGCCGTCATGCACTTTGATCGAGACGACGCGCGCGTCGGTGCGGATTTTCGCGCCGTGCGCGGTTGCCGATGCCGCGAGCGCAGCGCTCAACGAGCCCGGCCCGCCGGCCGCGAAGCGTTTCGGCAAAAACAGTCCTCCGCACCATGCGGGCCTGTGATGCAACAGGCCCCACGCGGAGCCGGCGGAACGCGGTCCCAGCCAGGCAGCAGTCAACGCCGGCGCCGCCAGCGCCGCCTTGAGCGCATCGCTTTCGAAACGCTCGTCGAGCACGTCCTGGATCGGCATCGGCAGGAAGCGCAACGCCTCACCCATGTCGCGCACGCCCAGGCGGCGCAGTCGCAACGCATGCCTCAGAATATCGAGCTTGCCGGCGAGGCGGTCCGGATCGAGCTGCGGCAGCGGCGCGGTCTGCAAAGGCGCGAGCGCGCCCGTAAGCGCCGTGGTAAACCGCTCGAACTCGACCAGCGCATCGCGATCCGTGGCCGTCAGGGAAGCAAGATCGCGGGCCTCACTGTGGCCGAGATTCAACCAGGCGCCATCCGCTTGCGCAATGCTGCTGCCGCCGCGCGCGTCCAGCAGGCGTAGCCCGTGCTTTTCGAGCTCGAGTGTCCGCGTCAACCTCGGGTGGAACAGCTCCACGCCGGAGAAACACTGCGGCGCACGGAACCCCGGCAGAATTTCCGTCGTCGCGACGGATCCGCCGACCGAGGACAGCCGCTCGAGGACTATCACCGACTTGCCGGCGCGCGCGAGCAACGCCGCCGCGACGAGGGCGTTGTGCCCGGCGCCGATCACGGCGGCGTCGTACTCGGTTAATGCGTTAATGGGGACATTCCTGATCTGTTTCCAATCAAGTGTCGATGATGCGTGCGCCGTCAATAAATCAGGAATGTCCCATTAACCGGCACGCTCCCGATGGGGACGTGCGTTGGAAGTCGTACGCCGCTTTCCGAAATCATCGATCACGCGCCGGGCGGCCAGCTGTCCGGACGCGCCCATGACCCCGCCGCCGGGATGTGTACCACTGCCGCAGAGATAAAGCTTGTCGATCGGCGTACGGTAGCCATCGAGCCCCGCCACCGGCCGCAGGCTGAAAAGCTGCTGGAGGCCGAGCTCTCCGTGGAAAATGTTGCCCCCCGTCAGGCCGATGTTCTGCTCGAGATCCCACGGCGTGACGACCTGACGGTGCAGGATGATGTCCTTCAGGTTCGGCGCATATTCGGCGAGCGTATCGACGACGGTATCGCCGAACGCCTCGCGCTGCTCTTCCCAGGTCGAGTCCTTCAGCTCGTACGGCGCGTATTGCACGAAAATGGTCATCATGTGCTTGCCGGGCGGCGCCATAGACGGGTCGAGCAGCGAGCTCAGCACGATGTCCATGTAAGGCCGGCGCGAATAGCGGCCGTACTTCGCGTCGTCATAGGCGCGCTCGAGGTAATCGATATCCGGGCTGATCGAGATCGCGCCCGCGAGATACTGGTGCACGTCGACGCCCTGCTGCTCCAGCGGCTCGAGGCAAGCGAACCTGGGCAACGCGTCGAGCGCCAGATTGACCTTCGCGGAGGAGCCGCGGATGTTGTAGCGGGCGATCTGCGCACGGAACTCCGCGTCCAGGTGTCCGGAAGCGACGAGCTTCTCGAAGGTGCGCTTGGGATCGGCGTTCGATACGACGGCCTCCGCCTCGATCTCATCGCCGTTCGCGAGCACGACGCCGCATGCGCGGCCGTTGCGAATCAGCACTTCAACGATCTCGGCCTCGGTGCGGATTTCAGCGCCGAAACCGCGCGCCGCCGCGGCAATCGCCTCCGACACCGCGCCCATGCCACCGCGCGGCAAGCCCCAGGCGCGGAACTGGCCGTCGATCTCGCCCATGTAGTGATGCAGCATGACGTAGGCCGAGCCGGGCGAGCGCGGACCGAGGAACGTGCCGATGATGCCGCTCGCCGCGAGCGCGCCTTGCAAGGCGGGCGTCTCGAACCACTCCTCGACGTAATCTGCCGAGCTCATGGTCATGATGCGCGCGAGGTCGTAGAGGTGCGGTTCGTGGCGCGCGAGAGTGCCGCGCAATTGCCACAGCCGGTGCAGATTACGCGGCGCGAGCGAAGTGAGCGACGGCGGCGCGATCCCCAGCAGTGGACGAATGGCCATGGCGAGGTGGTACATGCGCCGGCTGAAGCGCTCATAAGCCTCGGCGTCCGTGTGCGAATGCCGCATCAGCTCCAGGCGCGTCTCGGCCGCGTCGTGCCAGCGCATGAGGTAGTCGCCTTCCGGCAGCGGCGACAGCGTGCCGTCGAGCGGCAGCAGCTCGAAGCCGTGCTTCGGCAGATCGAGATCGCTGATGATCGAAGGCCGAAGCAGGCTGACCACGTACGAGCAGACGCTGTACTTGAAGCCGGGATAGATCTCTTCGGTGACGGCCGCGCCGCCGACCAGATGGCGTCGCTCCAGGACGAGCGCGGACAGGCCGGCGCGCGCCAGGTAAGCCGCGCAGATCAGCCCGTTGTGGCCGGCGCCGATGAGGATCGCGTCGTAGCGCTTCGCCATAAGGGGCGAAATCTATACCAATCGCCCCCGCAATGCGCTATCGGTGAAACTCAGAAGATCGAGGCCTGGTACTCGGCAAGCTGAAAGAAGTCGCGGACTATTTCGACCGCCCGATCCTCGTCGAATTGACCGCAGGTGTAGATGACCGTCGACAGGAACTTCGGGTTGACCCACGCGGCTATGTAGATCCCGGAATCCACCAGCGGCACGAACCCGTCGAACCCTTCGTTGAGTTCCTTTCCCTGCCCGCTGGTCCGGTGAATGATGGGCTCACCGTAAGTCTTGAGGTTCAGCGCTTGCGTGATGTGCGTGAAATATCGCAGCAACGCGGCGTGCGTGACCTCGGTGCGAAAGTAGCCCTCGATCAGCAGGCGCTTCCTGAAGATGTCGGGCGCGATGTCGGTCAGCGCTACCTTGTTCACGGGCGCATTCCCTCGGGTCGTTGTTTCTCTCTCACGCAATTGCGCGCTCCCGGACGGCGCGATTCGGGCGAGACGAACGGCGGCCGCTCCTTCGGGCGTGTCCACGGCCAGAGCTGGAACGAGCCGGACAAGAAGCCGCCATAATTCGGATCGATGTCGTTGGCCTGCATGGTTCCCTTCACCAGTAAAAGCGTATTGGGTAGTTAGAATTCTATATCGAAGCTTGTAACTACTCAAGTTATTTTTGCTGGTTACTGGCATCCGACGCCCGCGGACGGTCGCCGATGATGACGGCGTCGGACCGCTTCGCCATAATGGCGCGAAAAGTGCACCCGGTACCGGCCATGCCCATCGGCACCCCGTTTCAGGCGCGCACCGAGCGCCTCTGCACCAGCCGCAACTGGCGCCCGTGGTCCGGGCATTTCGTGGCCGGCTCCTACGGCGATTTCGTCCAGCCCGAATACGCGGCGATCCGCCATTCGGCCGCGCTCATCGACGTCTCGCCGCTCTACAAGTACATCGTCGAAGGCCCCGGCGCGACCGGCCTGCTGGATCGTGTCGTCACGCAGAACGTCGCGCGCATGCAGCGCGGACAGGTCGTCTACACACCATGGTGTGACGCCGACGGCATGGTCCGTCAGGAAGGCACGGTCTTCCGCCTGGCCGAGGACCGCTATCAGCTCAACGCCGCGGAGCCGGCGCTCGACTGGTTGCTGCTGAACGCCGCAGGTTTCGACGTCAAAGTGATCGATCGGACCAGCACGCGCGCTGCGCTGTCATTACAGGGCCCGCTTTCGCGCGACATCCTGCGCGCGGCGGGCATTGCCGATATCGACGCGTTGCGGTTTTTCCATCTGACCGAGGGCGAAATCGACGGGATCCCGGTCATGGTCTCGCGCACCGGCTACACGGGCGACCTGGGCTACGAGATCTGGCTGCCGGCCGGCGCGTCCGTGCCGATCTGGGACGCGCTCATGCAGGCGGGCGAGCCCTGGCATATCACGCCCTGCGGCCTCGCAGCGATGGACATCGCCCGGCTCGAAACAGCTTTCATTCTGATCAACGTCGATTACGTGAGCTCGGAAACGGCGCGCCTGGACGCGGACAAAATGTCGCCCTACGAGCTGGGGCTCGGCTGGGCGGTCAAGCTCGACAAGGGGCCGTTCGTCGGCCGGCAGGCGCTCGCGGCGATGGCCGCGCGCAAACCCGCCAGACGCATTGCGGGACTCGCGATCGACTGGGAGCCGCTCGAGGAAATCCATCTGCAGGCCGGCACGATGCCCGACCTGCCGCTCGTGCCCTGCCGCGAGCCGGTGCCGGTTTACGCCGGCAACCATGGCACGCAGGTCGGCCGCGTGACCACGCGCGTCTGGTCGACGCTGCTCAAGAAATACATCGCGCTGGCCACGCTCGATGCGGCGCATGCCGAGCCGGGCAGCGAGCTTGCGATGGAGATCACGGTACGTTACGAACGCCGACGCGTGCCGGCAAGCGTCGTCAAGACGCCGTTCTTTCGCCCCGAGCGCATGCGCGCCTGATCCTGCGAAGCTTTGTGTCAAGCCCGGTAGGCGGGATAAGCTTGCCCCGGACGCCGATCCGGGGCGCGCAGCGCGTTCCCGGCATTGCCGGCGGGCCAACCAGTCAACATCGCTTAGCCGGTTGTCACCCACAACGCCCGCGGGTATCCTGTCGCCGTGGACATTTCATCGCTCAAGCGTATCGGCGGGCATCCCGCGCTCGATTTCATCAACACCGTCAGCCACTGGACCGGCGAAGGGCCGCAGCGCAATTACATGCCTGACTATGCCGGCCTGCTGCGCTGGTCGCGGGATGCCGGCGTGCTGGACGCGCACGAGTTTCGCGAGCTGACGCGCCGCGCGGCGGAAAATCCGCCGGCCGCGGCGCGTGTCCATAGAGGCGCGTTGAGCTTGCGGCGGGCGCTTCACGACGTGTTCCAGGCGGGTATCGCCGGCCGCGCGCCGGACGCTGCGCAGATCGAAGTGCTGAACTCGTGGCATGGCCGGGCCTTGCGCCGGCGCCGTGTGCTGGCCGATCGGCAGGGGCGGCTGATTCCAGGCTGGAGCTTCGGCGAGAATGCGCTGCCGCTGGAGTTGCCGCTGCTGAAGCTCGTCCTCGGGGCTGTCGAGCTCGCCGGCGAAGCCGGCCCCGGCCGCCTGAAGGAGTGCCCCGGACAGCCGGCCTGCGGTTGGCTCTTCTACGATGCCAGCAAAAACCGCTCGCGCCGCTGGTGCGACATGGAGGACTGCGGCAACATCGCGAAAGCGCGGCGCCACTACGCGCGCGTGCGCAAGCGCCGCATGCGCGGGCGCGGCCTGGCCTCGAACCGAACGACTTCATCGCCCGATTCACCCTGACACGTACCCTTGTGGAGAGGCGTTGCCGGTCGCGATCGCGTTTTTCAACAGCCTGTTAAACGACGTCTGCGATCAGCAGGGCCGCCGAGACAATCAAAAGACCGCCCATCGCGCGGTCGAAGCAGCGCTTTGAACGCCCATCGCCCAGAAAAGCGCCGATGGTCGATCCCACGAGCGCCCAGAGCGCAAGGCAGATACCGCTAAGCGTCACGAACACTGCTGCAAGCACGCTGAAGCCCTGCCAGCCGTTTCGCGTGATCGCCGCGGTGGCGGTGACCACGAGCACCCAGGCCTTCGGATTGAAAAGCTGAAACGCGGCGACGCCGAGCCACGTGCGCGGCAACGCGCTGTCCGGCTGCGGCAGCTCATTGGCTGTGCCGGCCGGCGACGAAGCATGACGGATCATTACGACACCGAGCCATGCCAGATACGCCGATCCCGTGACCGTCAGCAGCAAGCGCAAGCGCGGCTCGGCCTCGAACAACAGCGCCGCGCCTGCCCAGGTCAATGCGATGAGCACCAGGCCGCCTGCAATGACGGCACCGATGAGCGGACCGGCCGACGGAAGCCCGCCGCGCGCGCCGGCGGCCAGCACGATGAAATTGTTCGGACCGGGTGTAATCGTGGCCACGGCAATGATCGCGACCAGGGCCGGCATCGATTCCATGAACGCTAGCCCTCGGAACGCCCGAATGCGGTCGGGTCGACTTCGATCTCCTCGCCCGAGCGCAATGTGACGCGCGCCGGGCCGAGCGCATCGCGACCGTGCGGCGCCCGCCAGTCCGCGCGTGGCGCGACTGCGACGATGCCGTGTGGATTGCCAGCGTCGCTGGCATAACCGGCCACGCGCATCGCCTCGAGACTGACGACGTCGGCAATGCCGCGCCAGGCGTACAGATCCCGCGCATAGGGCCACAACTGCGGAAAATCGACGAGCCTGTCCTGCGTGCAGCGGTGCAGAACGTAATAGATCGCATCGAAGCGGAACAGCGTCGGGAACAGCCGCCAATCCGCCTCGGTGATCGTCTCGCCGAGCAGATAACGCCGGCTCGAAAGCCGCTTTTCGAGATCGTCAAGCGTCGCGAATACCCGCTGCACGGCTGCGTCGTACGCGTCCTGCGCCTGTGCGAAGCCCGCGCGATAGACTGCGTTGGACAGTCCGTCATAGATCCCGGCGTTGAGCGCGTCGATGCGCGACGACAGTCGATCGGGAACGAGCGTGAAGTCGAGCCCCGCATCCGGAGCACGAACCGCATCGAAGGCGCGCATGATGGCGGCCGATTCGTTGCTGACGATACGCCGGCGCTTGCTGTCCCATAGCACCGGCACAGTGGAGCGGCCGGTATATGAAGAATCGCCGAGCGCATAGAGCTCGTGGAGATGAACGATCGTCTGCGCTGTCCCCGGCACTGCCCAACGCGCGCCGCCATCGACCGCGTAGCCCTCGACGCGCGGTCCGTGTGCAATGTGCACGGGAATCGAACGGCTCAAGCCTTTGAGGCTGCGGACCAGCAGCGTGCGGTGCGACCAGGGGCAACTCGCGGACGCGATGAGCCAGAACCGCCGCGGCTCGGCAGCGATCGCCTCGATGATGTCTGATCCGATCGTACCTCGGTAGACGCTCGGCTGACGGACGAACGCGCCCCGCTCGACAACCTGGTCCTCATCCTTCCAGCGCCCTGCTTGCAACATGCCCATCTGCTGTCTCCCGGTTTGGATTTCCGGGGCAGCATAGGTCGCCGATGTGTTCTATAAACATGCCATTTTGGTCTAATATTCAGACCATGCACGAATTGCCGCTCAATGCGCTCAGGGCATTCGCCGCGGTCTACGAAACCGGGGGCGTGCGGCCGGCCGCGCGACGGCTGCGGGTCACGCATTCCGCGGTCAGCCGCCATTTGCGCGAGCTCGAGAGCTGGCTCGGGACCGCCCTGTTCGAGCAGCGAGACGGCAATCGCATGCTGGTTTTCACGCCGCAGGGCGAGGCGCTGGCGCGCACCGGACTCGTGAGCCTGCGGATGCTCGCTAACGCTGTGAAGGCAGCGCGCGAGACTTCGCGTCGCAACGCCGTGACCCTCTCGACGACGCCTTCGTTCGCCGCGCGCTGGCTGCTGCCGCGCCTGCCCGCGTTCCAGCGGGGGTATCCGGGAATCGAGCTGTCGGTGATCGCCGAGCAGAAGCTCGTCGACCCCGCCGCGCAGGGAGCCGAAATCGCGATTCGCATGGGCAAGGGCCCATGGCCGGCGCTCGACTGCGAGCCGCTCATGGACGACTCGCTATATCCGGTCATGAGCCGCGCCTTGTGGGAGGCGTCGGACAGACCTGCCGATCCGTCATCGCTGAAGCATCTGCGACTGCTGCACGACCGGGATCCCAATGCATCATGGGCGTCGTGGCTTTCGGTTCACGGTCCACGGGATATCGATACGGGCGCCGGACCGCGATTCGCTTCCTCCGACCTCGTGCTGAGAGCCGCGGCGCAAGGCCTGGGCGTCGCGCTGGCACGACACCGCCTGGCTGCGGATGACATTACCGCCGGCGCTCTCGTACGGCCTTTTGGCGATCTACGGGTTGAGCTGCCGACGGCCTATTGGATCGTCCGTCCTCCGGGGGCGGTGGACTCAATGGCCGTGACCAGCGTCATCGAATGGCTGAAGTCGCAGGCGACCTCGAAGCGAGCCTCGGTCGAGATCGGCATCGGCGAGAGCATGCCGTAGCTGCGCTTTCGCCTCGCTCAGAACATCCCGTTCTCGTTGACAGAGTTCGCCGGCACTTCCTGGCCGATATCCCACAGTTCGACGATGCGGCCATTCTCGAACCGGAAAATGTGCACGACGGCTCCGCCGAGGTCATCCGGCTTTTGGCGCACGCGGGAGAAAACCGCAACCTGATCCCCATCCTGAAGGGCGCGCTGCACTTCCAGGGTCTTGTGCGGGTTGCCGGTCGCGTTTTGTTGCATCGCATCCATGAGGGAGGCGGCATCCCCGCGAAAGAAAGGGTTGTGGTGTCTGAAACTCGCGCCGACGTGCCGTCGGTAAGCCTCGCGAACTTTGCCTGTGGCTGCGAGCGTCAGGAACTCGATCGCAGCGTCCTTTTGCGATTGCGTGGTCATCTTTTCTCCTCCACGAACATCTTCAGGCGCTCCAGCCCTTCGTCCCACTGCCTCGAGATGTGCTCCAGGCAGCGGCGCGCCTCTGCGAGCTGCCGCGGCTCCAGCTCCCAGATGCGCTCGCGGCCGCGGCGGCGGCTGCGAACCAGTCCGATGCGGGCGAGCACATGCAGATGCTTGGTGACCGCCTGGCGAGTGACGTCGGTTCCGTCCGTCAGTCGCCGGATCGACATCGGTCCGCCGGCAGACAAGCGCGCGACGACCTTCAGGCGCGTTCGATCTCCGAGCGCTGCAAAGACCGGCGCCGCGGCTTTCAGCGACTTCGGTTCAGCGCGCGCCGGAATCGGCGACATACTGCTCGATCTGTTTCATCTGAATCGTCCATCCCTCGTCGTTGCCGCGGTAGGCCTCGGCGCGGCGAGCCAGGGGAATCCGGTCGAAACCGGATTCTACGACCGTGAGCTTCGTGCCCTGCTTCACCTTTTCCAATTCGAAGACCACGAGCGTGGTCGGCTCTCCGGAATAATCCGTGTCGGGCTCGATCGCGTTCGGATGCCAGCGCCAGGAGATCAGTCGCTCCGGCTCCATTTTCTCGATGGTGATGTCCATCGTCAGATGCTCGTAGCCTGGATGCGTGATCTGTCCCGTCACCCGGGCGCCGGGTGCGAAGTTTCCGTTCATGTTCACGCGAAACCAATTTCCGAATTCCTCGGCATCCGCCAGCGCACGCCAGACCCGCGAGGGCGGTGCGTGCAGCACAATCTCTTTCTCGATTCGATCCGTGTCGTGATTACCCATGTCAGACCCCTCCTTTGCTCGAAGCGAAATTATATGCAACCATATGGTTGCATGTAAAGAGGCCGGTCGATTTTTGCTCGTTCGGTTCGACTACCAGATAAGTCAGCCGTCTGGAGCCGAGTCGAGTCCCGACAGGCACAGCGAAGCGGATTTAAACGGAGGAATCCATCGATGTGCCCCGCGTACCTCACGTCCATGATGCTGGTGTCCGCTGGCGCCACCTCGACAGGCGGTGTAACGGCGCTCGTCGTGAAAAAGCTTCGGGCGAAAAGCAGCGCGAGGGGAATCCCGACGAAATTGGCGAAACCGTCTTGCAGCGCCGTTGTCGATTAGCAGTTCATCGAGATCGTCATGAGCACCACCGTAGACATGCCCAGGGCCACCGGCCGCGAATGGATCGGGCTCGCAGTCCTTGCACTGCCGTGCCTGCTCTACTCGATGGACCTGACTGTGCTGCACCTGGCGGTGCCGCAGCTCACGGCCGACCTCATGCCGAGCAGCTCTCAACTGCTGTGGATCGTGGACATCTACGGCTTCCTGGTCGCCGGATTCCTGATCACGATGGGCACGCTCGGCGATCGCATCGGCCGCCGCCGACTCTTGCTGATCGGCGCCGCCGCGTTCGGAGCCGCCTCGGTGCTCGCCGCGTTCTCGACCAGCGCAGAGATGCTGATTGCGTCGCGCGCGGTGCTAGGCGTCGCCGCGGCGACGCTTGCGCCTTCGACCCTTTCCCTGATCCGCAACATGTTCCTCGACCCGGCGCAGCGCACGTTCGCTATCGGCATCTGGGCGACCAGTTACTCGGTCGGCGCCGCGATCGGTCCGCTGCTCGGCGGGTTGTTGCTCCAGTATTTCTGGTGGGGCTCGGTGTTCCTGGTCGGCGTGCCCGTCATGCTGCTCCTTCTGGCGCTGGGGCCGATGCTGCTTCCCGAGTTCCGCGATCCCGCATCGCGGCGGCTGGACGTGTGGAGCGCCGCACAATCGCTGGCTGCGGTGCTGGCCGTGATCTACGGCCTGAAGCAGATCACGCAGGAAGGCCCGGGCTGGCTGTCGATGATGTCCATCGCGGCCGGTCTCGCCATCGGCCTCGCGTTCGTGCGCAGGCAGGCAACGCTCGGCGATCCTCTGATCGACCTGAGTCTCTTTCGCATGCCCGCATTCAGCGCGTCGCTGGCGACCAACACGCTCAGTGTCTTCGCTGCCTTTGCAGCCTTTCTCTACATTGCGCAGTACCTGCAACTGGTGCTCGACCTGTCGCCGTTGCAGGCGGGGCTCTGGACCGTGCCCTCGTCCATCGGCTTCATTGTCGGGTCGATGTCGGCGCCGGCGCTCGCGAGACATGTTCACCCTGCGATCGCGGTTACCGGCGGCCTGGCGCTTGCCGCCGTCGGCCTGGGTCTGCTCGCGCTGGTCGATGGAAGCGCCGGGCTCGGCGTGCTCGTTGCCGGATCGGTTGTGCTGGCACTGGGTGTCGCTCCGGTCGTCACGTTGTCGACGGACTTGATCGTCGGCACGGCTCCCCCCGAGCGGGCCGGCGCGGCTTCGGCGATTTCCGAGACCGGTGCCGAATTCGGTGGCGCCCTCGGCATCGCAGTCCTCGGCAGTATCGGTACGGCGGTCTACCGGAACGACATGGCCCATGCCGATCTGAAAGGCGTCACGCAAGCCGCAACGGAAGCGGCGCGGGATACGCTCGGCGGCGCGGTCACCGTGGCCCGGGATATGCATGGCGAGCTCGGCGCGGATGTCCTCTTCGCGGCGCGCGAAGCTTTCGTGCAGGCTTTTGAAACGATCGCCGTCATCAGCGCCGCCGTCATGGTCTCGATGGCCATTCTGGCGGTCGTGCTGTTGCGCCGCGTGCAGGTTCGCCCCTGAGCACTACGGCGAGCTGCAAAGGGCGAGATGAATTGAGGGACTCACGGAGTTTGAAGACAGGGAGATCGAAATGTTGGGAAACAAGGATGCGGCCGCGAACATCGCGGTCAGGAATCTGGAGGTCGCGAGGAAATTCTACGAAGACACGCTCGGCCTGGCCCCCGTCGCCACCGAAGGCGTTGAATTGATCGTCTTCAAAAGCGGCCACTCCATGATCAACGTCTATCGCTCGCAATTCGCGGGCACCAATCAGGCCACAGCCGTGACCTGGGGCGTCGGCGAGAACGTGGAAAGCGTCGTCCGGGAACTGAAGGCGAAAGGTGTGACATTCGAGCACTACGATATGCCGGACATGACTCTGAAGGGCGATATCCACGTCGCCGGCGATATGAAGGTGGCCTGGTTCAAGGACCCGGACGGCAACATCCTCAATATCGTCAACGGCTGATGTGTCGAATCCGGCCTGCGTCGAACGACAATTTGGCAGATCCGTTCGATTCACGATGGAGGCAGCCATGAAGTACCTGTGTCTCGTCTACGGCGAGGAGAGCCGGCTGGAAGATTTTCCGGATAGCGAATGTGTGGCGTACGACCGGACCCTCAGGGACAACGGGCAATGTCTGGCCTCGGAAGCCCTGCAGTCCGTTCAGACCGCCACCACCGTGCGGGTCCGCAACGGCAAGCCCTCGATCACCGACGGTCCCTTTGCCGAGACCAAGGAACAGTTGGCGGGCTTCTACCTCATCGACGCCAGGGATCTGAACGATGCCATTCAGGTCGCCGCGAAGATCCCGCCGGCGCGCGTCGGCAGCATCGAGGTGCGCCCCATTCGCCAGTTGCGGCCGGAGTAAAAAACCGCCATGACTAAGGACAGATCGGCACTGCCGCGAGTCGTTTCACAGCGTGAGTGGCTGGCCGCTCGCGAAAAGCTTCTCGCCAAAGAAAAAGAAGCCACGCGTGCGCGGGACGCACTCGCGGCCGAGCGCCGCCGGCAGCCGATGGTCAGGATCGACAAGGATTACGTCTTCGAGGGCCCGGACGGCCAGGCGGGCCTCCTCGATCTTTTCGAGGGGCGCCGCCAGCTCATTCTCTACCACTTCATGTTCGCTCCCGACGTCCATGGCTGGCCGGCGGCGGGCTGCCCGGGCTGCTCGATGGTCGTCGACAACATTGGCCATCCCGCCCATCTGAATGCCCGGGACACTTCGCTGGGCCTGGTATCGCGCGCGCCATTGGCGCAGATCGAGACTTACAGGAAGCGCATGGGCTGGACTCTGCCGTGGTACTCCTCCGCCGGCAGCGATTTCAATGCCGACTTCGGAGTCACGACCGACGAAGGCGAGACGTTCGGTCTGAGTGTATTCCTGCGCGATGGCAACGACGTCTATCGCACCTATTTCACCGCCGGCCGCGGCGTCGAGGCGCTCGGCAGCAACTGGACATTCCTCGACCTCACGCCGTTGGGCAGGCAGGAGGACTGGGAGGACTCGCCGGAAGGCCGGCCGCAAACGCTGCCTTATGAATGGTGGCGCCGCCACGATGAATATGAAGGCAGGGAACGATCATGAGCACTGTTGAACATCCGGAAATCGCATCGCGAAAAGCGAGGGTCGCCGAGACGCTCCAATCGGGCCGCGGATCCGACCCGTATCCCAAGCTCGACTACCCGAAGACCTGAACCCGGGAGGAACCGCAATGCCCGTCGATCCCGACGCCGAAATCGAAATCAGCGCCTTCGCCTGGGTACCTACCTTCGCCCAGGGGCTGGTGCGCGACCTGCGCGTCCGCTGGGTGCTCGAGGAAGCGGGCCTTCCCTATCGCGTGCGGTTGCTCGACGCGATGAACGAACGCCCCGCGAACTATCTTCGCGAACAGCCCTTCGGCCAGGTGCCGATCTACAACGAGGGCGACATCCATATGTTCGAGACGGGTGCGATCGTGCTTTACATCGCCGAGCGCTCCGAGCGGCTGATGCCGCGCGATCCGGCCGGGCGGGCGCGGACGACGTCGTGGGTCGTCGCGGCGCTCAACAGCCTCGAGCCGATGATTGCGGGACTCATCGATATCGACATTTTCAACCCCGATGCAGAGTGGGCGAAGCTGCGGCGGCCGGAAGCGGAAACGAACGTGAAGCAAAGACTTGGCCGCGTATCCGACTGGCTCGGCGGGCGGGATTATCTGGAAGACCGCTTCACCGCGGGCGATCTGATGATGACAACGGTGCTGCGCATCCTGCGTCATACTGATCTCGTCGCCGAATATCCCAATGTCGCAGCCTACCAGACGCGCTGCGAGTCGCGTCCCGCCTTTCAGCGCGCGCTGGACGCACAGCTCGCCGCATTCGCGAAACACGAATCAGCCGAAATGGTTTAACAGCATCGAGCCATAGGGAGAATAGCCATGAACTATGTTGAAGGAAACGGCAGTTTTAACACCGCAAAGGAGGATATATGAGTTATGTCGATGGATTCGTATTGCCGGTGCCGAAGAAAAACCTGGCGGCGTATCGCCGAATGGCTACGAAAGCAGGAAAGGTCTGGCGCGATCACGGTGCGCTCGAGTATCGGGAATGTGTCGCCGACGACGTACAGCCGGGAAAGCACACATCTTTCCCGCAGAGCGTCAAGCTCAAGGCCGGCGAGGTCGTCGTTTTTGCCTGGATCGTCTATAAGTCCAGGGCGCAGCGCGATCGCATCAACAAGAAGGTCATGGCGGATCCCCGCCTCAAAGACATGATGGATCCCAAGGCGATGCCGTTCGATGGCAAACGCATGTTCTGGGGCGGCTTCAAGCCGATAGTGGAGCTGTGAGCGGAAGGGGTTAGCATGTCCCTCGAGCTTTACTTTCACCCTCTGGCATCCTTCTGCTGGAAGGCGCTCATAGCGCTGTACGAGAACGACACGCCGTTCGAGCCGCACATCGTCGACCTGGGCGACGAAACTTCACGCGCGGAATTCGCGAAGATCTGGCCGATCTGCAAGTTTCCCGTGCTGCGTGACGAGGTGAAGGATCGGACGGTCCCCGAGTCGAGCATCATCATCGAGTATCTGGGGCAGCACTATCCGGGCAAGACTCGGCTGGTGCCCGCCGACGCCGACCTCGCCTGGCAGACTCGCCTGCGCGACCAGTTCTACGACCTCTATGTGAACGTGAACGTCGGGAAGATCGTCACCGACAGGCTGCGCCCCGCCGGCCAGAACGATTCGTTCGGCGTCGAGCAAGCGAAAGCGCAGCTCCAAACCGCCTACGGCATCGTCGAGCGGGAGATGGGCGCACGGAGCTGGGCGAATGGCGACGACTTCAGCATGGCCGACTGCGCCGCGGCGCCGGCGATGTTCTACGCCAACATGGTGCTGCCC
>JBOIDB010000113.1:0-35847 GCA_050740235.1 Gammaproteobacteria bacterium | reverse complement strand
CTCGGGAGCGGGCCGCGCGGCGGTTTCCGTTTCGGATCGCGTCAGTCGTCGAGCTCCTGATGCAGGATCTCACCCGTCTCAGGGTCGACGTCCAGATCCACTTTGTTGTCGGAGGCATCGAGCGCCTCGACTTCATAACGCCCGTCATCGAGCTCGATCTCGTAGACGCGGAAGCCGCTCGCCTCGAGCTGTGAGACGATCTGCTCGATCGACAGGTAGGAGTTGCGCGCGCGCTGGTCGGCTTGCGCCACGACGAGCACGTCCCCGGCGGGGTTGGCCGAGGCGACGCCCGATCCGAATGCGGCTGCCAGAGCCCCGCACGAAACGACGGCTTTCCAGGCGGATATCGAATTGTTCACTGGTCCTCTCCTTTTGATGAATGGATTCGAGTCGCCTGCCAATATAGGCAGCTATCGCTTAAGGCTCGCTTACGCGGGATGTAAGCCTCCGGCAAGCTTCAGTGCGGCATAATTCGGCATCGTTCTTCTGAAAGGCGGTCGCGGAGGCGAGCCATGATCGGCAGGATCGGGCACGAGCGTTGGACCCGGCGCAAGCCGGGGTTTCACGAGGTGATTCTTGCGTGCACGTTTCTCGCGTTCCCTGCCTTCCCGGACGACGATCCTCCCCGCGACGTCCGCCCTCTGCAAGAACTGTTTGCCGAGGTGCACGACGAGTTTTCCGGCCGGGTTCTCGAAGTCGAGCTGGACGACGAAGACGACAGTTGGGTGTACGAGGTGAAGCTGCTGACCTCGCAGGGCCACGTGCTGAAACTCGAATACGATGCCTTCGACCTGACGCTGCTCGAAGTCAAGGGGCGGCGAGACACGTCCGACTGACAGCCGCGGCAGGACAAAGCATGAGAGTGCTCGTGGTCGAGGACGACCGGCAAGTTGCGCGGCAACTCGAAACCACGTTGACGCGCGCAGGTTACGTCGTCGATGTCGCGCATGACGGCAAGGAAGGGCGATTCCTCGGCGACACCGAGCCCTATGACGCAGTGATCCTGGATCTCGGCCTGCCGGGCATAGAAGGGCTGGCAGTGCTCGAGCACTGGCGTCTCGAACGACGCGGCATGCCGGTGCTGATCCTGACGGCGCGGGATACCTGGCGGGAAAAAGTCGCCGGCCTTCGTGCGGGCGCGGACGATTACCTCGCGAAACCGTTCGCCCTCGAAGAGGCGCTTGCGCGCATCGAGGCTTTGATTCGCCGTAGGTCCGGTCATGCCAGCGCCGTGCTCACCTGCGGACCGATCGAGCTGGATACCGGCAGCCGGCGGGTCACGCTGGAGCGACAGCCGCTGGAGCTGACGGCGCTCGAATTCCGGGCGCTCTCCTACCTGATGCACCATCAGCACGCAATCGTCTCCAAGACCGAGCTCACCGAACATATTTACGAACAGGATTTCGACAAGGATTCCAATGTGATCGAGGTGCTGATCAATCGGCTGCGAAATAAGGTTGGCGCCGATCTCATTCATACCCATCGCGGACGCGGTTACCGGCTCGCCGCGGAGGACGATGCGTAACACGCTGGCATGGCGCCTCGTTCTGACTTCGAGCGTCTGGCTGGTGCTGACCCTGATCGTCATCGGCATGCTGCTGACCGTCCTGTTTCGCCAGCACATCGAAGCGCGATTCGACACGCTGCTCTCGAACTACCTGCAGGACAACATCGCCGCCAGCGAGATTACGCCGTCGGGCGAGCTGCTCATGACCTGGACGCCTGCGCATCCGAACTTCGACCTGATCAGATCGGGCTGGTACTGGCAGATTCTCGAGAACGGCGAGCCGGTAGCACGGTCGAAATCGCTGTGGCGGGAATCGCTCGATTCGGAGGGCCCGGGCATCGGCGCCGGCCCAAGGATTCGTGAATTCGTCGGGCCGGACGGAGAGCGGCTGCGGGGCCTCGTGCAGGACATTACGCTGCCGGACTCCGACTCCCGCTTCACGTTCGCCGTGGCCGGTCCCCTCGCCGACATCGAGCAGGACGTCGGCGCGTTCACCAGAACATTGACCGTGACGCTTGCGGCACTCGCCCTGGGCCTGCTCGTTGCCATCTATCTGCAGGTCAGGATCGGGCTGCGGCCGTTGCACGGACTGCAGCGCTCGCTCGCTCGCATACGCTCAGGCGACGCCGACCGTCTGCCCGAAAGCTTTCCCGCCGAACTTCAGGATATCGTGCTCGAGCTGAATGCCCTTCTCGATCATAACGCGAGCCTGCTCGAGCGCGCCCGTACGCAAGCGGGCAATCTGGCGCACGCCATGAAAAACCCCCTGACGGTCATTCGCAATGAGGCGGACGAACTGCCCGGTGAACGAGGGCGCATCCTGCGCGAGCAGGCTGCGACAATGACGGATTACGTGGCGCGCCATCTCTCTCGCGTACGCGCCTCGGGTGCGCCGCGCACGCTCAGCGCACGCGCACCGGTTCAGCCGGTCGCCGAGGATCTGCGTTTTTCACTGGACCGCCTGTACAAGGACAAGCGCCTCGATACGCGACTGTTCGGACTCGACAGGCTGTCTTTCGCGGGTGACGCCCGAGACCTCGAGGAAATGCTCGGCAATCTGATGGACAATGCATGCAAGTGGGCGCGCGGGCGCGTGGAAGTGCGCGGCGAGACAATCGGGAATCGTCTGCGCATCCGGGTCGACGACGACGGTCCCGGCATAAGCGAGGGCGACGAAGCCGCCGCATTGATGCGCGGCCATCGTCTGGACGAGTCGGTTGCCGGGAGCGGTCTCGGCCTGCACATCGTGCAGGATGTCGTCCGGCTCTACCGCGGCTCGCTCGAGCTGGAATGCTCGCCGCTCGGCGGCACGCGCGCGACGCTCGAGTTGCCCGCTGCCCCATGAGGCGAAAACGGTCGCCGGCTCGTGGCACATCGCTTGCATGAGAGCCGGCTGATGACACCCGCAGCAGATCTACCGCGGCTTGCCGAGAATCGGCTTCGTCGTCTCGCCTGGCTCCTGGACAACTCGATTCCCCTGCCGGGCGGCTACCGAATCGGCATCGACGGCTTGATCGGGCTGATACCCGGTCTCGGCGATGCGGCCGGCGCTCTGCTGTCGAGCTACATCGTCGTCGAGGCGGGCCGCCTCGGCGCGCCCAAAAGCCTGCTGCTGCGCATGGCATTCAACGTCTTCGTCGAGACCGTCATCGGCACGATACCGTTCGCCGGCGACCTTTTCGATTTCGTTTACAAGGCCAACGCGCGCAACGTGCGCCTGCTGGAGCGATACGCTCGCGATACGAGGGGGCAGCGAAAGTCGAACCAGGCAGTTGCCGCCGCGATCATCGTCGGCGTCCTCGTTGTCGTGTTCCTGATCGTCTGGGCCATCGTCGCGCTGCTGAGCGCGCTCTTTCAGGCATTGTAAGCGGCGGAGCGTTCCCCGCGCCCTACGAAGCGGACAAGTGTTCGCGCGCGATGGCCAGGTCGTCGACGAAGCGCTTGTATTCGCGTTTCTTGTCCTTCGCGTCCGGTATTCGCAGCAGGTAGGATGGGTGCACGGTCACCATGCATGCCCGCTCGTTCTCGTCCTTCACGACTTTGCCGCGCATGCGTGAGATGGTGACCGTCCGTCCGAGCAGCGCGCGCGCGGCGGTCGTGCCCATGGCCATCGTCATGACGGGCTCGAGCAGCGCAAGCTCCTGGCCGAGCCACCAGCGGCAGCGCTCGATCTCGTGCGCATTCGGTTTCTGGTGCAGGCGTCGCTTGCCGCGCATCTTGAACTTGAAATGCTTGACGGCGTTCGTGATGTAAACGTCTTCACGGTGCACTTTGGCATCGATCAATGCCTTCTCGAGCATGGCGCCGGCCGGTCCGACGAACGGCCGGCCTTCGATATCCTCGCGATCTCCCGGTTGCTCGCCGATCAGGATGAGGCGCGCATCCGTCGGACCCTCACCGAACACCGTTTGCGTGGCGGCTTTCCAGAGATGGCAACGGCGGCAACCAGCCGCTTCTCGTTGAACCGTGCGCAGTGACTTTGCCTGCGCAGCCATTACGCCGCGGCAGTGAGCTCATGCTGCTCCAGTGCGCGCTCCACGTCCGCATCCTCTTCCATTGACTGGCGAAAGCGCTCGAGGCCGGGATAGTCGCCGATGTCGAGCGGCGTCAGGTCCAGCCATCGCGTCAACACGAAGAGAAACGCATCGGCGACCGTGCGCCGCCCGGCGACGGGATGGTCGCTGGCGATCATGCGTTTCTCGAGGGCGGCATAGTCGTCCGCGAGGCGCTCGTATGTCCGTACCTTGATCCTGTCGTGCTCGGCCTTGTCGGGGTGCAGCCGCTGCGGCGCGAAATGGCCGGTGTAATGGGCATGCACCTCGCTCGACATGAACGACAGGCATTCGAGCAGGTCGTATCGCGCTTCCGGAGTGGCGTCCGCAGGGCCCAGGCGGGCGTCCGGGAATCGATCCGCCAGATACATCAGCACCGCCGGGGCTTCCGTGAGGACCTTGCCGGTCTCGACGACCAGGGCGGGCACTTTTCCTTTCGGATTGATATTCAGGTAGTCCGGCTTCAGGTGCTGGCCCTTCTTCATCATTACGAGCTCGTACGGCTCACCGATCCACTCGAGCGCAATATGCGGCGCGAGCGCGCAGGTCCAGGGCATCGCGTACAACTTCATAGTCACTCCCGGCGCAATCAGACCAGCATCTGTTTCTGTTCCTCGAACTGCTCGCCGATCTCGCGCGCCTGCTCGTCATCCAGCACGGACCGGGCTTGCTTGAACATCTCGCCTTCCTCCTCTTCGACGTGGTGCTCGACGTTTTCCTTCAGAACCTTGAACTTGGCAGTCCAGTCTTCGGAATCCGGCGGCATCTGCGCGAGCTCCTCCAGCAATTGCGTGACGAGAGCATGTTCCTCACGTCCCTCGAGTATGATGTCGCGCGTCTTGTCGTGTTCCGCCAGCACCGAGTAGAAGACTTCGTCTTCTGCTTCACTGTGAGCCGTCAGCTGCTGCTTTATCTGTGCAAACTTGGTCGCGCGCGTCTTTGCCGCCTTGTCGCCCGTTTCGGCAACTTCGTCCATCAGCTTCGCAACTGACTTGTGGTCCTTCTTGAGCAGATCGTAAATATTCATCGATATCTCCTTATGCCTTCGAGTTATAACGTTCGGAATGCCGGTTCAGCTGTGCACGAACTTGCCGCCGTCCAGATGCACGGTCTGGCCGGTCATGTAGGAAGCATCGTCGGAAGCGAGAAACACGTAGGCGGGCGCGATCTCGGCCGGCTGGCCGGGTCGTCCCATCGGCGTGTTCTCGCCGAATTCGCGCGCGTGCCCGGGCTCGAAGCTTGCCGCAATCAGCGGCGTCCAGATCGGGCCCGGGGCCACCCCGTTCACGCGGATGCCGCGTTCAATGAGCGCGAGCGCAAGCGAGCGGGTAAACGCGCTGATCGCGCCTTTGGTGGCGGAGTAGTCGATCAGGTGAGGGTTGCCGGTATAGGCCGTGACCGAGCTCGTGTTGATGATCGAGGCGCCATCGCCGAGATGAGGCAAAGCGGCCTGCGCCAGAAAGATGTAACCGAAAAAATTGGTACGAAACGTGCGTTCGATCTGCTCGGGTTCGATGTCCTCCAGATTTTCCGCCGGATGCTGCTCGGCGGCGTTATTGACGAGAATGTCGAGCCAGCCGAAACGATCGACCGTGCGTTCGATCGCGCGGCGGCAGAATGCAGCGTCACCGACGTCGCCTTCGAGCAGCAGGCATTCCCCGCCTTCGGCTTCGACGAGTGATCGGGTCTGGTCGGCGTCCTGACGCTCTTCGAGGTAGATGAGTCCGCAATGGGCGCCCTCACGAGCGAAGTGCACGGCGACGGCGCGGCCGATGCCGCTGTCGCCGCCGGAGATGACAGCCACCTTTCCCTCGAGCTTGCCGCTCCCCCGGTAACCTTCCCGGATGATCAAGGGCGGTGGTTCGAGATCGTGCTCGCGACCCGGTTGCCGGTGTTGGCGGGCGGCGCTCGCGGCCCTCTTGTCGGCATGTCCCATGATTCGGTCCTCGCTTCCCTGCGAAAGTTGCTTGGCAACGAAGCAACTTCCATGCCAGTGCGTTCACCGTCGCGCTCAGGAGCGTCGCCGCAAAATCTTCAGGAGGACGCTTTCGGCGGGATCGAGCCGGCGCCGACGGCGGCGAGGCGCAGATGGCAGCCTGCCCTGCCGGAACGCATCGAGAATCAATGGGTGTACATAGTGCTCCCGCGTGATGGTCTCGGTATTTCCCAGATGCTCCGCAGTGTGCTGCAGGCAAGCTTTGATCACGCGCTCGACTTCGCCCTTCTCGCCTTGGGCACCGGCATTCATGAGGTACTCCAAGGCCGTCACGGTGCCTCCCCACGTACGGAAATCCTTGGCCGTGTACGCAGCTCCGGCCGCCTCGCGCAAGTAATCGTTGATGTCTTCCGAGGCGATGGCGCAGCGCTTGCCCTCGTCGTCCAGGAACTGAAACAATCGCTGGCCGGGCAGATCCTCGCACTGGCCCAGCACGCGCGCGAGCCGCCGATCGCTCAGCGAGACTTCGCGCCGCTGGCCGCCCTTCGCGCGGAATCGCAGCCTGAAACGCCCGCCATCGAGCTCGATATGCCGGTCGAGCAAGGTCGCAAGACCGAAGGTCTTGTTGTTGCGCGCGTATTCTTCGCCGCCGACGCGCATGTGCGAAACGTCCATGAGGCGCACCGCCGCCGCGAGCACGCGTTCGCGCGAAAGTCCACGTTGCCGCAGATCGAGATCGACACGCCTGCGAATGGCCGGCAACGCGCGACCGAAAGCGGCGAGCCGGTCGAAGTTCGTCAGGCTTCGATGCCGCCGCCACTCGGGGTGATAGAGATAGACCTTGCGCCCTTGCGAATCGCGGCCCGTCGCGACGATGTGCCCGTTACGGTAGCGGCAGATCCAGACCTGCGACCAGGCAGGCGGGATCGGCAGTTCGCGAAGTCGGGCACGCAGCGCGGGCCGGGTGACGGGCTTGCCGCCGGGGTGGAAAAATGCGAATCCGCGGCCGCAGCGCAGCCGCGCGTAACCCGGCTCATCGGTGGCAACGTATCGCAATGCGAGGCGTTTCGCTGAACGCGAGCTGTCACGAGCCGAGTAGCGCGGCATGCGGCGATCCCTGACCTGCGCGGAGCCGTCATTCTGACATGCCGACCTTGTCGCGACCGCCCAATAAGCACCCCCTTCCCTGCCGGCGAAGGGGGCTTGCGATGCGAGTGCTCTCAGCGCAGCAGGTTGTCGAAGGCGTGATCCGCGATCGCCGAACCCTGGTCGATGCCGGCGGTGGCGTCGAATTGCCAGTGAATGCCCAGATAGATCCGGCTTTGCGCATTCTGCCGCGCGGCGTCGCTGAACCTTTCGAAGCGGCGCACGACCGTGTGGCGGTGATTGCCCGCCCAATCAGTGGTCTTGCCGTTCAGCTCATCGGACTTGAGCTTGAACGATATTTCGTCCGTGCCGTAGTAACGCTCGAGCATGCGGAAGAATGCGCCGCCGAACGCGGCGTGCCCGGACGGGTAGGACGGAAACGGCGGCGTGAAGTCGATGCCGCTGCGATTGCTGGCCGGGGCGCCGAGCGGCGTCCAGGCGGCATCGACTGAAGTCTGGTCATTGCCGTCGGTATCGGCCGCCCGCACCGCGACGATCGGCCGCCACAGGTTGTAGAAATACTTGCTCTCCCAGCACGCAATGCCTGCATCGGCGACCGCCAGATTCACGAGCGCGAACAATCGCGCATTCTCGATCACAGTGTTGCCTTGTTGACGGGTGATTCGCCGTAGCGCCTGGTTATACAGCCGCGGCGGCACACCGAGTCCGATCGTCCCGTCGTAGGCCCAGAAAATACCGATGTCCGTCTGGTCCTCATTGCGCATCGTCGTCGTGATGATGCCGTCGCCGCCGATGGCTGCGACCTCCGCGAACGCTTCGGCGTACTCCGCGCTGTCGAGCGCGGGAGGTGGCGGCGCGCGGAAAAAGGGATCCGTCACATCGATGCCGGAGAAGCTGTCGATCATGCCCCAGCCGGCGCCCAGGAAGCCCTGCTCCGGATTGAGTGGATCCGGCTGATGATCTCCGGGATCAGTCCCCGGCGTATACGGCATCGGCCCGTCTGCACCGTCGTTGGCGCGGGCCGCGAGAATGTTTTCCGCGGCCGTTGCGCCGACGATCTGCCCCGGGTTGCGGCCGCGGCCGGGTGGAATGCGATTCAGAAAATTGTCGAGCTTCCGGTCGAAGACCGACCGCTGGGATGGATACAAGTCGACCAGCGTATCGTGGGCCGCCTGGGCGACCGCAGCCTTGATCGACGCGCGGCGGAGAATGCCCGCATCGACCATGACCGGCAAGTACGGATCATGCGACCCGTCGATTGCATTGACGGCGTCGTAAATGGCGATGTGGACGATCGCCAGCGCGCGGGAACCGCCGGTCGGCCCGCCCTGCTCCGGCGACGGTCGTCCGTCGTCCGTCGTCCGCCACGTGCCGCTGTGGTCGTCCGCAACGGCCTGCAGGGCAACCGCGTTCCAGAAGAGCACAGGGTCGTGCGCGGAACCGGCTTGCGCACCGGTGCAGGCCAGCAGCGAAAAAATGCCGGCGGCAATCGTCAATCTGGATTTCAATGAGGCCGAACGATGCTTGGCATTCATGTTCGTGGTTCTCGTTTTGTTGTAACGCGCGATATTCCCTTCGCGGCGGATCGGGGATGCGTTACGGGACGATGCCCCGGCGTCGAACGGCAGGCCTAGCCTGCCAGAATTCCAGGCGCTTGAAAATGGCCGCGGGAAAGCCCGGGCACCCCCGAACGCGTAATTTCCGATTGCCGGTGATTAAGTTAAATCCTGCTCCGAAATGACGGCGGCCCCTTGGCGATGTGTGCGAAGCTCATAGGCCGTCATTTTTCTCGACCCGAAGGCGACGCCGCGGCGCGGCATCCCCTTCCCCTTTTACCGTGCCAGGTGAATCGCGACCTGTACGTTGCCGCAGGGTGGCTGAACTGCGTTGTCCGCATTGCAACCGCCCGTGAACGACGTGATCGCGGCGTCTACGTCCTGGGGCGCCGGCGCTCCGTGATTGCGCACCACGATGTGTATCTCGGCCGCGTTCGGGGTCAGAAGTCCCGGTCCCCAGGTCACCAGGCGTGTCAGGATGCCGTCCGGGCCGAGCCGGTAAATGCGGCCCACGAAATGGCCATTGCCGTCAGCATCGGACCGGCCGCCCGTGACGAACATCGAAGTTGCCTCGACGCGCGGGTCATGGCCCGCCATGGTTGGAAAATCGAGACTGCTGCAGGGCGTCGAATGGCAAAACTCGGGATGGTTGAAGATGACCGCCCACACCGTGTGAGGCGTCGATGGGTCGAGTCCGCTGGTTTGCACCCTTACCTTGATGCTGCCGCCGGCCATGCTGAGGCGGGAGGTATCGCCTGCAGCGGGAATGCTGCCGCTGCCCGGGATCTCCATGATCGGTGCCACGGGGTCGGGTCCTGCATGCGCCAGGCTCAGGCTCAGCACCAGGCCGAGGAACGGGAGAGTTCTGGTTTTCATGTGTGTTCTCCACTGCTGAAGGTGTCGGGTCGCCACGCCGGAAGTTCCTGTCGGGCGACCCTCGCAACCTAGGCCCGCGCCCGGCCGGATTGCTGGAAGGAGCGCGGAAGAATCCAGGAAATATCCGGAAGGCGGGCGTAAAATGCCGGTTGGAGCGCATCCCGTATTGCCTCTCCCGAGCCCGACGGTTACGGAAAAAACATGAAACTTCGTGCGGGCGCGAGTTCGTCAGTAGCAAAAGGACGACGGCCGGTGGGTCGCGTGCGCGGAATCAGCTCGCCCGCGGCGCCGGCGGAAGCGAACCCTCATTCACCAATCGCGGCCTGGCGTCTCGGCGACCTGCGGATCGATCTCGATCGCCGACAGGTGAGCCGTGACGGCGCCGAGATCCGGCTGCCGGCGCTGTCGTTCGACCTGCTCGTGGCTCTCGTCGCCGCCGCACCGAAGGTGCTGTCGCTGGACGCGCTCATGGATCGCGTCTGGCCGGGCGTGGTGGTAGGTCCGGAGACGGTCAACAAGCGCGTCACTCTGCTGAGGGAAGCGCTGGGCGACGATGCCAGGCAGCCGCGCTATATCGCCAGCGTGCGCGGTCGCGGTTATCGCATCGTTGCACCGGCCACGCCTCTCCCGGACTCGGTGGAGCAGGCCGAAGCATCTTCGGGCCACATCGCGGCGGCTCTGCGCTGGCGCCTGTGGTCGGCCGGGGCTGTCGTGGCCGCCGTGATCGCCGGCGCGTTCTGGTATTTCGATCCTGCCCCGCCGCCGCAGCGGACGATTCCAGCGGCGCCATCGCTCCCTTCGCGGACGGTGGCGGTCCTGCCGTTTTTGAACCTGAGCGCCGAGCCCGAGCGCGAGTACATCGCGATCGGCATCGCTGAAGCGGTGCTGCACCAGCTCGCGAGCTTGCGTGACCTGACGGTGATCGCGCGCACTTCCTCGTTTGCGTTCAAAGGGCAGGACACGGACGTGCGCGAGATCGGGCGCAGGCTCAATGCGCGTTACCTGCTCGAGGGCAGCGTCCAGAGCGTGGGGGATCGGCTGCGGGTAACGGCGCAGCTCGTCGATGCGGCGACCGGCGGCCACGTCTGGTCGCTGAGCTTCGATCGGCCGCCGGACGACGTCTTTGCCGTTCAGGACGAAATCGCGGCCAGGCTCGCCGAGAGTTTCGCGCTGAGCCTCGATGGCGGCGCCCGGAATCCTGTGAGCGATGCGCCGCCGAACCCCGAGGCCTATCAGCGCTACATGATCGGGCGCGAAATCATGTTCAAACGCGACCCGGACTTTCCGCGTCTCGCGGCCGGCCAGTTCGAGCAGGCCATAGCCATCGATCCACAGTACGCCGAAGCTCATGCGGAACTGGCGCTCGTGACGGCGCTGACGACCGGCTGGGAACGCAATCTGGCGCTTCGACAGCAGCAGGCCGAGCGGGCTCAGGAAGCCATCGACAACGCGCTGGCGCTGAAACCCAATCTCGCCCGGGCCTATGTGGCGCAGGGGTTGCTGCAGCACCAGCGGTATCCGCCGGACAACCCCGGCGCCGAAGCCGCGCTGCGCAAAGCGCTCGCGCTCGAGCCGAACATGGTCGATGCGAGCTCCTGGCTCGCAAATGCACTGAAAGCTCAGGGGCGGCGTGCCGAGGCCTTCGCAGTGATGGAACGTGCCGCCCGCATCGATCCGCTCGCTTCCCCGCTCATCGACAATCTCGCGATGGCATACGCAGACCGAGGTGAATTTGCACGGGCCGAACAGACGCTGCGGCGGCTGCTCGACCTGCCGCAGCCCTCGTTCTACGTCTACTGGACACTCGTGGACTTGTATTTCAACGTCGGCCGGCTCCTCGAATCGAACGACATGGCGAAGCGGCTGGTGCTGGCACACGCCGAATCTGGTGATGAAGGACATGCGTACCCGATTCTCAGTCTGAGTTATTCCCGTCTGGGGCTGTGGGCCCAGGCCGAATACTGGGCAGAGCGCAATACGCGCGAATGGCCGGGTATCTATTTTTCCTACGAAGGCCGGCTCATTCGCCCGGAGATGCTGAGGCTGCAGGGGCGTTTCGGGGAGATCGCGCAAGCCCTGCAGGCCGCGCTCGAAACGGCGGGCACGGAGATCACGGGCCTGGACGCTGATTTCGTTTTACGCTTCGGAACCCTTCAGACATTGGCCGGCAGGCATGAAGACGCCGTTCAGACGCTTGAACCCGTCGTGAATCTCGACGCGCCCGGCAGCAATGACTGGTTTATCCATGCCAATGCGTATCAAGCGCTTGCCTGGGCGTACCGCAACACCGGGACAACCGATCGTGCGCGCAGAGTGCTGCAAGAGCTCGAGCGCCGGTATCGCGAGCTGCAGGCCGAGGGGGTACTGCATCTCAGCAAAGATCTGTTTCTGTTCGCCCAGAACGCCGTGCTGGCCGGCGACGAGGATCGGGCGCTCGATCGCCTGCGGCAGGCCGTGGACGCCGGGTGGCGCGATTATTACTCGGTGGACAGCGATCCCCGCTGGCAGTCGGTCCGCGATGACCCTCGTTTCAAAGGATTGATGTCGGCCGTCAAGGCGGATATCGACGCGCAGCGCGCCCGCGTCGAGATCATCGACGCAAAGGACAACTTCGTCGCGCGGCTCGACGAAGTGTTGGCTGATTCTCGCTGAGTTGACCGACGCGCAACAGGGTCACCGGCCCGATCGAGGGCTGATGGACCGGGCTCGCTGATGCCCACCGTTCGACGATAGCTCCTGCCGGTTGCCGGACATGCGTTGACGACGCAATGCAATCGCAAGCATCGGGCAAAGCTGCTATAAGAACGCCCGGTGCCGGAGGGGAAGCATGAAGACGAAGCTCGGGCTCGCGTGTCTTGCGTTGTGCGCATTTTCGACGGTCGGCGCGCAGCAGGAGGTCTATGTTCCCGCCGAGCTGGAGCCCTGGGCGCCCTGGGTGCTCGAAGGACAGGAATTCCGGCAGTGCCCGTTCCTGCTCGGCAAGCAACCGGATTCGCGCGACGCATATTCATGCGCCTGGCCCGGCGCGCTGGAAATCGACGTCATCGCAGCCGGGGCAAGCTTCCGTCAAGTCTGGCGGATCGATGTAGCCGGTTGGGTCCATCTGCCCGGCGACACCGAGAATTGGCCACAGGACGTCAGTGTCGGCGGTGAAGCCGCCGCGGTCGTGCGGCGCGGTGCCCGCCCCGCCGTATGGCTCGAGCCGGGTGAGCGCACGATCTCCGGCAACGTGCCGTGGCGTGTCCGGCCGGCATCATTGACGATCCCGCCGATGGCGGCCATCGTGCGACTGACTATCGACGGCGCCGAAGTCGCGCAGCCCCGGATCCGCGATGCGGTCCTTCTGTTCGATACGACGCAAGACACGGACGTCGAGCCGGACAGCGTGCGCCTGAGCGTGTATCGCCAACTCGTCGACGGTGTGCCGTTCGTTTCGAACGTCCGCATTTTTCTCGAAGTCTCCGGCCGGGCGCGCGAGGCGATGCTGGGCCGGGCAATGCCGGAGGGCTTCGCGCCGCTCGCGCTCGACAGTCCGCTGCCGGCGCGCCTCGATGCGGACGGCCGGCTGCGCGTGCAGCTCCGGCCGGGACAATGGACGCTCGAATTGCGCTTGCGCGCGCTGGAAGTGCCCCGTGCGCTACCCGCGATCGAGGCAGATGGGCCGTGGCCAGACGAGGAGATCTGGAGCTACCGTTCGAACGACCGATTGCGGGTCACGTCGATCGAGGGCGGTCAGGCGGTCGATCCCGCGCAGACCGGCGTGCCCGCGGATTGGAGAGCTCTGCCGAGCTTTCGCGTCACGCCGCAATCGGAACTGCGCGTCGTCGAAAAAAGGCGCGGCCTGGCGGGCGACGAGACGAGCACCCTGCGACTGTCGCGACAGATGTGGCTCGACTTCGACGCCGGTGCGTTCACCACGCGCGACACGATCGAGGGAGAGATGCGGCGAGGCTGGCGGCTCAACGTCCAGCCGCCCTACCGGTTGCTGAGCGCGAGTCTCGACGAGCCCGCGCTCGACCCGCTGCTCGTCACGCTCGACGAGGAAACCGCTCAGGCAGGCGTCGAGGTGCGCACGCCGCAGCTCGCGCTCAATGCCACGACACAAGTGCCGCGCGATGCCGGAAATCTGCCGGTCACCGGCTGGGATACGTCATTCGTCGGTGCGGACGCCACCCTGCACCTGCCGCCCGGCTACCGTCTGATCGCCGCTTCGGGCGCCGATACAGCGGCCGGCGCATGGATCGAGGAGTGGCGGCTGCTGGATCTGTTCCTGGTGCTCGTCATTGCGGTCGCCGTCGGGCGGCTCGCTAATCCCGGGCTGGCGTTGATCGCGCTGGCCGCGCTCACGCTGACCTGGCACGAAACCTTCGCGCCGGCGTGGAGCTGGTTGAATGCGATCGTGGCCCTGGCGCTGGCCCGCGCGGTGCCGGAGGGGCGCTTCAAATCGGCGGCGATCCTGTACCGCCACGCGAGCTTCGCCCTGCTGCTGCTGTTGGTCATTCCGTTCGTCGCCGATCAGATGCGCGTGGCGATATTTCCGCAGCTCGAGCGCTCGCCGATGCTGGCTGTGGCGGCCGCAGTCCGTCCGTCGTTGCCGGTGATGCCCGCTGCGCAACCGCCACCAATAGCCGACTACTCCTCACGGGCCATGGAAGGATACGCCGACGAAGCCGCGGACCAGGGCTTGATTACGGTCACCGGGAGTCGTGTATCACCGAAGTATGAGTCCGATGCGCTCGTGCAGGCCGGCCCGGGCGTGCCCGAGTGGAGCTTCCATTCCCATCGCCTGTCGTTCGGCGGCCCGGTGGACCCTGCGCAGAGCTTTCACGCGTGGATCCTGCCGCGCTGGGCCCTCGCCTTCTGGCGAGTGCTGGGCGTCTTCCTCCTCGTCTATGTGTTTCTCGCACTCGTGCGACTCGCGTATGGCGTGCCGCGCCGCCTGCCGCTGCCCGGAGTGTCCGGCACGCTCGTCGTCGCGTTTCTCGCCTTCGGTCTCGGCACGCCCGAGCGGTCGCACGCGGACGTGCCACCGCCATTCGTGTTGGACGCGCTCGAGGAGCGGCTCACGCAGCCGCCCGAATGCAGCCCGCGCTGCGCGGAGCTGGTCGACGCGCGCGTGCAGTTCTCGCCCGAAGCGCTCGATATCGAGATCGAAGCGCACGCGCTGGCGGAAGTCGCCGTGCCGCTGCCGGGCTCGACGGTCTGGCGGCCGCAACGGGTCACTGTCGACGGCGAGGCACGCGATCAGATCCTTCGCGCGGACGAAAACTACTGGCTCCGCCTCTCGCCCGGCGTCCGTCGCGTACGCCTGAGCGGTCCGTTGCCGCCGGTCGACCTGATCGATGTGAGCTTTCCCGAGATTCCACGTCGTATCTCGGCGACGGGCAGCGGCTGGGAGACGGCCGGTGTAATCGAGGCCCGTTTGCCTTCCGGATCGCTGCGGCTGATTCGTATCCGCGCTGCGGGGGACGCGCCCGCCATGCGGGAAACGTCCGGGCAGTTTCCCGTGTTCGTGAAAGTCGATCGCAATATCCGGCTCGACGTCGAATGGACGGTGCATACGTCGGTCGAGCGCTGGTCTCCGACCGAGGGCGCCTTCACCGTGGAGGTGCCGCTGCTCGACGGCGAACGGATCATCAGCCCGGGAATCGAAGTGCGCGATGGCCGGGCACAGGTCGCGATGCCGGCCGGACAGAACCAGGTCGACTGGCAATCCACGTTTGCGCGCGGCGATCGCTTCGAGCTGACCGCGGGCCGGGACGAATCGTCGGTGGAAAGCTGGTCGATCAGCGCGAGCCCGACGTGGCACGTGGAGACGGCCGGCGTCCCGGCCATCCGGCCGCAGACTTCCGACAATCAGTGGGCCTGGGCGTTCCGGCCGCTGCCCGGCGAGGCGCTGGCCGTCGAGATCGAGCGGCCGCCGGCGGCCGAAGGCTCGACGCTCGCCATCGAGCGCGCCACCCTCGACGTGGATGCCGGCAGACGAATCGCGGCTTCGGACTTGCGGCTCACCTATCGCAGTACGCGCGGCGGGCGGCATGACATCACGCTGCCGCCGGCAGCCGAAGTCCATGAAGTCCTGCACGATGGCAACCCCATCGGGATCCGGCCCGAGGGCGGTGTCCTGCCGGTCAATCTCGAGCCCGGACGGCATGAGCTGATTGTCCGCTGGCGCAGCCCGGATACGGCGGGTACGCGGATCGGGACCCCGGCCGTCGACGTCGGCTCGCCGGCCAGCAACCTGTCGCTCGAGCTGCTCGTGCCTGAGAACCGCTGGATACTCGCCACCACGGGACCGCGCCTCGGGCCCGCGGTGCTGTACTGGGCCGAGCTCGTCGTCCTTATCCTGGTCGCCATCGGACTCGGCCGCACGCGTTCCACGCCGTTGCGGACGGCCGACTGGCTGTTGCTCGGCATCGGGCTGAGCACGTTTTCCTGGGGCGTGCTGCTGATCTTCGCAGCATGGCTGTTTCTCATGGCCTGGCGGGGGCGGCACCGTGCGGAGCTCTCGCCATCCCGATTCAATTTCGTGCAGCTGACGCTGGCCGTTGTGTCTGTCATCGCCCTCGCCAGCCTCGTGCGCGCCGTGCCGCAAGGGCTGCTTGGCACGCCCGACATGCATATCGTCGGCAACGGCTCGTACGGACACGAACTCCGCTGGTTCCAGGATCGGACCGACGCGACGCTTCCGGTGGCATCAGCGATCACGGCGCCGCTCTGGCTCTACAAAACGGCGATGCTGCTCTGGGCATTGTGGCTGAGCTTTGCCCTGCTGCGTTGGCTGCCGTGGGCATGGCGAAGCTTCACGCGCGACGGCATCTGGCGCGGGCGTCCGGATCGCACCGGCGCGCCGTCTCGAACGACATGACAATCGTCACCGGCAACTGCTGACGGATCGCTCTAGAATTCCTCTCTCCGACGGCGGACATTCCGGACCGTGTCCGCAACGTGCATGAAAAAGGAGAAGGAAATGTTCCGAACCGACTGGATGGCATTGCCGATGCTGCTCACCGCTTCGCTCGCCTCCGCTCAGCCGCCGAGCATCGAGGCGATCACGCAAGCCAGCAATCGGCACGACATCGAAGCGCTCGAGGCGATGCGCGGCGAAGCGGATGCGCCGGAAAACTACGGCAGGCTTATGCGGCCGCATACCTGAACTACCGGCTCGCGAGCGCCTGGCTGGGCGAGGAGGATTCCGACCGCGCGGACGCGGCCGCCGATTCCTCAGTCCAGGCTGCCGGGCGCGCGCTGGAGTTCGACCCGGAGTCCGGCGAAGCGCACGCCCTGCTCGGCGCCGGCATCGGCCTGCAGATCAGCGTGCATCCGATGAAGGGCATGTGGCTTGGCCGCCGCGCCGATCGCGCCATCGATCGCGCGCTCGACCTGGCGCCGGAGAGTCCTCGCGCCCACCTGATCAAGGGCATTTCGTCGTTGAACAAGCCGGGAATGTTCGGCGGCAGCGCGGAGAAAGCCATCGCGGAGCTCACGCGCGCGATCGAGCTCGCGCAAGCCGGCGGGACCGCATCAGGCTGGGGCGAAGCGGATGCCTACATCTGGCGCGGGCTGGCGCGGCTCGAAAGCGATGACGACAACGGCGCCGAAGACTTCGCGAACGCGTTGTCGGTAGCGCCCGGTCATGTCTGGGCGCGCCGCCTGCTCGATCAGCACGCGGGCGACACCGCAGCGGACGGCTGATGCGCGTCCGGCTTCCCGTATCGCACGTGCAAGGGTTTTCTATGAAACTACATGAGCTATATTTCGTAAGTCACTGTCCGAGCGAGTAAAACATGGAGTGGAAATCTTTCTTCACCGTAGCCGCGACGATCTTTCTGGCCGAGCTGGGCGACAAGACACAGCTTGCGACGCTTCTGTTCGCAGGAAAAGCGGAGCACGGCAAATGGATCGTGTGGCTTGCGTCGAGCCTCGCCCTGGTGGCAGCGGCGACACTCAGCGTCCTGGCCGGCGCATGGCTGGCCCGTCATGTCCCGGAACGCACCGTACAGCTCATCGCCGGCGCGGCATTCATCGCCGTCGGCGCATGGACGCTGATCAAGGCCTAGCAGGCTGTTGAAAACTCTGTTTTCGGCAGCCTGCTAAGCGATGCATGGATGCATCGCAGTGAAAAAGCCATGGATGGCTTTTTCAACATCCTGCTAGTCAGCCGGCAACGTTCCGGACTTCAGTCCCAGACATTCGAGTTGTCGGCGAAGTCTTCCTTCTGGGGCCGCACGACACAGAATCGCTGTCCAGTCGGCGCCTCCAGGATCCACCATCTGCGCTCCTTTTCGACGCGCTTCGCGCCGAGCGATTCCAGCCGGCGCACTTCGGCCTCGATGTCGTCGGTCTCGATGTCGATATGCACGCGGCTCGGGTGATCGACGCGCTGCACTTCCACGTGCAGACCTGAGGGCCCCGTATCCAGACGAACGTACTTGTCGTCCCCGGATTCTCGCCGCGTCGGATAGCCGAGCGCGGCACCCCAGAATTCCGCGGCCCGATCGAGATCGTCGGTACGGCAATCGATGATGAAACCGGACAGTCGGCTGCGATGCATGTCTCAAACCTCTCGTGCCGCCGGCGCGAATTCCGACGGTTTTTTCTTGCGAATGTACAGAACCTTGCGCACGGCGGCGATCGTTGCTCCCGCTTCGTCGCGGATATCGGCCGTCAACTCGCGCAGGTGTTTCTCGCCGCCGGCCGTGCGCGTGCGAATATCCTCGAGGAGCGCCTCATCGAGAGCGAAGCTCGCAGTGACCGTCCCGCGGCCCGGTGCCAGAAAGTCGATGCAGCTCGATCTATCCCAGACCCGATACGCGCTGCCGAGATTATGCATCAGCATGAGCATGTAGAACGGATCGGTCATCATGAACAGATTGCCGCCGAAATGCGTGCCCACGTAATTGCGGTTGCGCCAGCGCAAGCGTGACGCGACTTCCACCTCACGCCAGTCCGTCGAGATCCGGGTCACGCTGATGCCGGCACCGAGAAACGGAGGCCAGACGTTCAGGCCGAATCGAAAGAGCTTCGGATAAGCGCTCAGGTTCATGATGTGCGAATCGCCGGCAGCGCCGGCCGGGATCAGGTGACGCCCCGGCTCGCCTCGACCGCGGAATTATAGTGCTCGCCGGTGAGCTCCGTCAGCGGCTCCTCCAGACGCTTCTTCCAGTGCACGAAGGCATCCATGTTGATCGATATGCGCCAGGTTTCCGCATTCGGGCACGGCGTCGGACGATGCATCAGATAGGAGGGGAAGACGATGAGGTGGCCCTGCAGGGGCTGCAGCGCCGCCATGTTCGGACAGAAGATGTTGGGCGGCTCCGGCCGCTGAAACATGAGCAGTCCCTCTACGCCGGCGCCGCGTTGCGGTATCTGCAGGTAATAGCAGCCGCTCAGCGTCGCGGGATGATGGTTGTGCCAGGGCCCGTCGACCCAGGACTCGTTCGTCTGTATGAGAATCCAGGCCTGCACGGCGTAGATATCGAACGGCATGTTCTTGGCATGGCCGTGCCGAGACCGGAGGATTTCGCGGCAGGTCGTGAGGAATTTGTCCTTGAGTACGCGCAGGTACTCGTGCTCCGCCAGTGCCGCCGGCGAGTAGAGCTCGCCGCGCGACTGGTAGCCATAGCCGTGCGCGTGTCGCTCGAACTCACCCTGCTCCCAGCGTCCACGGATCGCCGCATGCATCGCATCCCGGAACGGCTCGAGCTCGGGAACCGGAACTCGCCAGGTGGGCGTGCCGAAGATGTCGGTTCGCGGAATCATGGATTTTCAGCGGGTCGGACTTTACGATCGGGATTGCCGGAAACGAGCTTCGCTCTTATTCCGGCCTACGGCCGTATATGCGCGCAGCCGGCATAAGCGCAGTGTTGCCGGCAGACGTCGGCATCAGGGAAAATCGATGACTTCCCAGCGTTGCGTATCCTCGTGCCGGGCTTGTCTCAGGATGGCATCGACGATGCTCCGCTCGTTCCATTCGACGACCTCGTCGGCCAGCTCGCGAATGTCCTCGGGCGTCTCCTGCACGCCGCCGAACGGTTCCATTGCGATAATGGGCTTGTCGAACGCCTTGGCGGCATGCATCTCGAAGTCTATCCAGCGCCGTTGCCGATCGTACATGCCGGCGAGCACGACGACCGCCTCACAATCCCTGATCTGCCCGCGCAGCACTTCCTTGCAAGCCTCGTCATCGCCGGAGGGACGGTTCTCGGGGGAGCTGGTGTTGCGATAGTAAAAGCCCGCCGTGCTCTCGAGATACTCGAACACGCGGTGATAATCCGCGTCGGCCTCCCACGCGTGGCTGACGAACAGTCTGACCGGGTCTTTCTCGGACACCATTTATGCTCCGGTTCGGAATGCGTCCGACGAGTGTACCGAAACTCGACCGGCGCCGGCCAGCCGGCCGCAGCAATAAACGGCGCTTCGCGCGCCGCCGGTCTGATATAGTTGTGCCGCTTCGCTGCGGGGACCGGCCACCGACTTTTAAATCAGTCGAACATTAGTCTTTAGTTCTTTGATAAGGTTGATGTTTTCTGTCCCCTTCAGAGCCCGGCTCGTGAGCCCGGCACGATTGCGCCGCGGCTCCCGGCGCTGAACGATCCGAGCGCCTCGCACATGCGCCTGCTGATTTACAACATCCGCTATGCGGCCGGTTACGGCGCGTCGTTTCATTTGCCGTTGCCCGGCGCGGGTTACCTGCGCGGCAACCGCGCCAATCTCGATCGCATCACGCGCTTCATCGATTCGATCCAGCCCGACATCGTCGGGCTCATCGAGGTCGACACCGGCTCGATCCGCTCCGGGCTCGTGAACCAGGCCGAAGTCATAGCCAGGTCGATCGGTCACTTCTCTTCCTATCAGTGCAAGTACGGCGTAGCGTCATTCAACAATCGCCTGCCGATCGTGCGCAAGCAAGGCAATGCTTTCCTGTCCGCGCCGAACGTGCACGGAGAGCGCTTCCACTATTTCGACACCGGCATCAAGCGCCTGATCATCGAGCTTGAGCTCGAGGACGTCGCCGTTTTCCTCGTGCACCTTTCCCTGAAGTACCGGCACCGGCACTATCAGCTTCGGCACCTCCACGAGCTCGTCAGAGCCTGCCGCAAGCCGGTCATCGTCGCCGGCGACTTCAACACGTTCTGGGGCGAGCACGAGATCTTCCTGTTCATGCAGGCAACCGGGCTGCGCAGCGCCAACATCGAGGGACTGCCTTCCTATCCGAGCCGCGCGCCGCGCAAGGAGCTCGATTTCATTCTCTATGGCGAAGGGGTCGAGGTGACACGCTTCGAAATCCCACAGGTACTCTTTTCCGATCATCTTCCGCTGGTCTGCGATTTCGAGGTTCGCGGATCCAGGGCGGCGGCTTGAAAACGCGGGGATCGCGCCGATGAACAACGACGAAAAGATGATGCACTGGCGCACCGAGCGGCAGGACGACGGCATAGTCTGGCTGCACTTCGACAAGGCCGGCTCGAGCGCCAACGTGCTCGCCGCTGAAGTCTTGCGAGAGCTCGAGGCGCTGCTTGCCCGGTTCGAATCGAAGCCGCCGCAGGCCCTTATCCTTGCTTCCGGAAAACCGCGCGGCTTCATCGCCGGCGCCGACGTCAAGGAATTCACGGAGCTCCAATCCGAGGACCAGGCCTACGCGGCCGTGCGCGCCGGTCAGAAGATTTTCGACCGGTTCGAGGCGCTTGCCTGCCCTACCGTGGCAGCCATCAACGGCTTCGCGCTCGGCGGCGGGCTGGAGCTGGCTCTCGCGTGCGACTACCGGGTGCTGGTCGACGATCCGTCGGCGAGCCTGGGATTTCCCGAGGTCAAGCTCGGCGTGCATCCGGGCTTCGGGGGCACGGTCCGCTCCGTGCGAACGGTCGGCGTGCTACAGGCCATGCAGATGATGCTGACAGGCAGTTCCATCCGGCCCGACAAGGCCTTGAAGATCGGGCTCGTCGATCGTGTCGTCCCGGCCGCGGATCTGGAAGCCGCCGCGCGCAACCTGGCGCTGCATCCGCCAGCGAAGAAAAGCGCGGGCCTGCCGACCCGGCTGCTGACGCTCGGTCCCTTGCGCGGCATCGTCGCAAGCGTTCTGCAAAGGCAGGTTGCCGCGCGCGTGAAGCGTGCGCACTATCCGGCGCCGTTCGCGCTGATTGACCTGTGGCGAGGTCACGGCGGCGATACGGAAGCCCGAAAGTACGAGCACGAGGCGCGCTCGTTCGCGCGGCTCATGTGCACCGACACGTCCCGCAACCTGGTGCGGGTATTCCTGCTGCAGGATCGGTTGAAAGGCCTCGGCGCCGGCAAGAAGCACGACATAAGCCAGGTGCACGTGGTCGGCGCGGGCGTCATGGGCGGCGATATCGCCGCATGGTGCGCGCTGCGCGGCTTGCAGGTGACCTTGCAGGACCGCGAGATGAAATACGTCGAACCGGCGCTCGAGCGCGCGCAAGCGCTCTTTCGCAAGAAACTGCACGGCGAGGCTGCCGCGCGCGAGGCGACCGAGCGGCTGCGTGCCGATGTCGACGGCAACAGTGTCGCCCGGGCGGACGTCGTCATCGAGGCGATCTTCGAGGACGTCGAAGCCAAGCAGAAGCTGTACAGGCAGCTCGAGCCGAAAATGAAGCCCGGGGCAGTCCTCGCCACCAACACCTCCAGCATCCGGCTCGAAACCCTGCGTTCCGCGCTCGCCGATCCGCACCGGCTGATCGGGCTGCATTTTTTCAATCCGGTGGCGAAGATGCCCCTCGTCGAAGTCATTCACACGACGCAGACGCATGGCGAGGAAGTATCGCGCGGTCTTTCCTTCGTCCGCCGCATCGACCGCCTGCCGCTGCCCTGCAAGAGCGCACCGGGCTTCGTCGTCAATCGCGTTCTCATGCCGTACCTCATGGAAGCCATCCTGCTCGCCGACGAAGGCGTGCCGCTGGAGGTCATCGACCGCGCGGCGACGGCTTTCGGCATGCCGATGGGACCCATCGAGCTGGCGGATACGGTCGGTCTCGACGTCGGACTGCAGGTTGCGCGCATTCTCGGCGAAGCGTTTGATCTCAGCGTACCGAAGCCGCTCGAGGAGATGGTCGAGCGCAAGGAGCTGGGCCGCAAGACCGGCAAGGGCTTCTACACTTGGCGTAACGGCAAGCCGGTCAAACAGGCGCAACGCGATGCGACGGGCCGGCCCGATCTGGAAGACCGGCTGATGCTGCCGCTGCTGAACGAGGCGGCAGCCTGCTATCACGACAAAGTCATCGCCGATGCGGATCTGCTCGATGCCGGCGTGATCTTCGGCACCGGCTTCGCGCCGTTTCGCGGCGGCCCGATTCATTATGCGCGAGTGCGCGGAATCGATCGGATCGTCGCCCGCCTCGGCGAGCTGGAAACGCTCCATGGCCAGCGTTTCAAGCCGAGCGAGGGCTGGGGCGAGCTGGGCGACGAAGGGTCGGGAAATTGACCAGGGGCGTCAGAAGACCGGCGGGAGAGCCGGCCGTGCGCACGCTCGCCATGCCGCGCGATACGAACGGGCTCGGCGACATCTTCGGCGGCTGGCTCATGTCGCACGCGGACATCGCCGGCTCGATCCGCGCTTATCGGCGCGCCGGGGGCAAGGTCGTGACAGTCGCGGTGGACGGATTCAACTTCCTGAAGCCCGTCTACGTAGGCGACGTCGTGTCGTTCTTCAGCCGCGTGGAAAGCGTCGGCAACACTTCGCTCAAGGTCAGCGTCGACATGTACGCGGAACGGCCGGGACCGGGGCCGGCGCGCGAGATCAAGGTCGCGGAAGCGTCGCTCACGTACGTGCACATCGGCGACGACCGCCGGCCGAAACCCGTGCCGAAGCGGACGGCGGATGGCGGATGACAGATGACAGATAATGGAAAGTCGCTAAACTACTGCCGTTCGAACGATTACCGATTGCCAAAGGAAAGCGATGGACAATGAAAAGGTGGAAATGAGTCTTCTGAAGACTTTTTCCCCCATCAACGGCCTGAAGGCGGAAAACGTGCAGGCGCTCGCCAACAAGACCACCGTGCAGACGCTGCATCAGGGCCGCTTCCTGTTCAAGCAGGGCGACGAGAAGCGCCGGACCTTCTACATCCTGAACGGCGAGATCGAGCTGCTCGTCGACGGCAAGGTGGTGAAGAGCATCTCGGGCGGCAGCAAGGATGCCGTGAATCCGTTGTCGCCAATGTTTCCGCGGCGCGAAAGCGCGCGCGCATGCAGTCTCGTCAAATACATCGCCATCGACAGCGATCTGCTCGATGTGATGCTGACCTGGGATCAGACCGGCTCCTACGAGGTCTCGGACCTGCGCAGCGCCGCGGGCAGCGACGAAGACGACTGGATGACCACGCTTCTGCGCACCGAAGCCTTTCACAAGATTCCGCCCGCAAACATCCAGGCGATCTTTCTGCGCATGCAGCAGGTGCAGCACAAGGCCGGCGACGTGATCCTCAAGCAGGGCGACGAGGGAGACTATTTCTACGTGATCACCAGCGGCCAGTGCGCAGTCACCCGTGAGACGCCGTTGAACAAGCAGGGCATCAAGCTCGCCCAGCTCGGCGTGGGCGATACCTTCGGCGAGGAGGCCCTGATTTCGGATGCGAAGCGCAATGCCACCGTAACCATGACCGCCGACGGCTCGCTGATGCGACTGGGCAAGGACGATTTCACCACGTTGTTGAACGAGCCGATGCTCGACTGGGTGAGCTACGAGGAGGCCAGGCGGATCGTCGCCGAAGGAGGCTGCTGGCTCGACGTGCGCCTGCCGAGTGAATTCGACAACTTCCACCAGGACGGCGCGATCAACATTCCGCTCTATTTCATCCGGCTCAAGCTCAAGACTCTGGATGCCGGCCGGAAATACGTGGTCTGCTGCGACACGGGCCGCCGCAGCTCGGCGGGCTCGTTCATCCTGAACGGGCGCGGCTTCAACACGCATGTCCTGGAGGGCGGCCTGACGATGTCAGGCGCGGAGCCGGCCTAGCCCGCCCGGTCATTCCCGCCCGCCGCGGCGGGAGCAGGCCCGTAAATATGTTCGAGCGAATCAGCGATATCATCGCGGAAATGGGCTACGCCGGCATCGCGCTGCTCACCTTCCTCGAGAACATCTTTCTGCCGATGCCCTCGGAGCTCATCGTGCCGGCGGCCGGTTTCGCGGTCGCCCGCGGCGAGCTGAACGCCTCCGGGGTCGTTCTGGCCGGCGCGGCCGGATCGCTCGCCGGCGCCCTGCCCTGGTACTACGCCGGTTATTTTCTCGGCGCGAAAAGGCTCGAACGGTTGGCTTCCCGGCACGGCCGCTGGATTGCGCTTTCGCCGAAGGAAATCGAGCACTCACTCGCCTGGTTCCGGCGGCACGGTGGCAAAGCCGTCTTTGCCGGCCGGCTCATTCCGGCAGTCCGCACGCTGATATCCGTGCCCGCGGGCATCGCGCACATGAAGCTCGGCAGGTTCCTGGCTTTTTCGGCTGCCGGCACCCTGCTGTGGACGGGGTTGCTCTGCTGGGTCGGCTATGCGCTCGGCGACCAGTACCACAAGGTCGCGGATTATCTGGGACCGGTATCCACGATCGTCGTCGCCCTGATCGTGCTGCTTTATGTGTGGCGCGTCGCGACGTTTCGCTCCCATAGGCCGGGATAAGCGAAGAGTTCCCGGAGCACTACGATGCTTTCCTGCCGGAACTACATCGTATGGGTCGGCTTGTCGCCACCCAGCGCGCCGGCCAGGTAATTCTCGATCTTCTTCTGCGTATTGCCGCGATCCTGATCGCTGAACTGCACGCCTATGCCCGCGGTGCGCTTGCCTTGCGCCCCTTTCGGGGTCAGCCACACCACCTTGCCGGCCACCGGCAGCTTCTCCTCCTCGCCCATCAGGTTCAGCAGCATGAACACTTCGTCGCCGAGCTTGTATTCGCTGTTGGTGGGAATGAACAGGCCGCCGTTGCGGATGAACGGCATGTAGGCGAGATACAGCGCGCTCTTGTCCTTGATGGTCAGCGTGAGGAGTCCCGGTTTGCTCATGTGTGCCGTCCCGCCATGTCCGTCAACCGATGATCGGGTCTTCCTCCGGCGAGCGCAACTCGTCGCTCCACGGTATCAGCAGCGACTCGACTTGCAGCGGCCAGCTCAATGCGCTGTCGATTGCCGCGCGCGCCGCATGGACCCGATCGAGGTAGTGAAACAACCGCTCGAGTTTCAGATGCTTCGCCGCCTTTTGCAAGCCGGCGTCCGCCCTGCGCTCGTCGCCGGCGAATCGGCTGACGATGAGCCTTCGGGTGCAATCGTAGAGCCAGTCGAGGCAGGCGTCGGGCGCGCAGCGGCTCCAGCGTCCCGCCACATCGAACGGATCCCGGCGCCGCAGTATGAGGGCCTCGAGATCCTCGCGAAAGCTGCGATCGAGCGCAGCGAAGCCGGCCTCGTGCCGCGCCAGGGCGGCGAGCGGCGCGCCGCCGGCCAGCTCGAGCAGGCGCGTCCAGTCGGTGTTTGCATCCTGCCCGGCGAGCCAGGCCTGCGCCTGTTCAAACGCGGGGATCGGGAAGCGCAGCCGCTGACATCGGCTGCGGACGGTGGCCGGCAGCCGCGCCGCGCGGGATGTGATAAGGATCAGCACGCTGCCCGCGCCCGGTTCCTCCAACGTCTTGAGCAGGCTGTTCGCCGCGCTCTCCGTCAGGTTGGAGGCGGGCGTGATCAAGGCAACCCGGCCGGCGCGCGAAAAGCTCTTGAGCATGAGCTTGTCGACGAGCTCGCGCACCTGCTCGACGGAAATCCATTTCTTGTCCTCTTCCGGCTGCACTTCGTGAAAATCCGGGTGCGTGCCCGCGACGAGCCAGCGGCACGCACGGCATTCGCCGCAAGGCTTCGCCTTCGACGATGTCGCGTCGCAGAGCACCAGCGCGGTCAGCCAGTCGGCGAAGTACCGTTTGCCGAGGCCCTGCGGACCCTCGAGCAGAACCCCATGCGGCATGCGTTGTTGAGCAACTGTGCGCCGCATGCGCTCGCGGAGCGGTTCCTGCCAGGGTAGAACTGCAATGCTCATGTCATGTAACGGCGGAACAGCACACTGGAAGGATTTTTAGAAACCGATGGCCTCTGTATGGCCGGAATGGCGAGGCCAACTCGAAAACGCTGTAAATCCTTCCATGGACGCTCCGGGGGCGACGTCCTGTCGCCCCCGCTTTCGAGATGGCCTCGCCATCCCGGCTGTCCCGGCCGAGCGCCACGCCGTCAATCCGTCAAGCGGTCGACAGCATTGCCGAGCGCCGCATGCACGTCGCGCAGCGGCCGATCGGCGTCGATGACGATGACACGCGCCGTCTCGGCCTTCGCGATATCGAGGTAGGCCGACCGCGCGCGCTCGAAAAACGCCCGGCGCTCGCGCTCGAACCGGTCGCGGCCTTCGGCGTTGCGGCCGCGAATCCGCGCGAAACCGACCTCGACGGGCGCGTCGAGCAGCAGCGTCAAATCGGGCTCGAGCCCCGCGTGCACCCAATCGTGCAAGCTGCGAATGTGCTCGACCGGCACACCGCGTCCGCCACCCTGATAGGCATACGTGGCATCCGTGAACCGGTCGCACAGCACCCAGCGGCCGGCGGCGAGCGCGGGCCGGATCCGGTTCGCCAAGTGCGCCGAGCGCGCGGCGAACATCAGCAGCGTCTCGCAGATTGCGGGCATCGCCTCCTCCGACGGCTCGACGACGAGCTTGCGAATCGTTTCCGCGAGCGGCGTGCCGCCGGGCTCGCGCGTCGTCAGCACGTCGATGCCGCGCGTCTGCAGGCGCTCGCTCAGGAAGCTCATGCCGGTCGACTTGCCGACGCCCTCGATACCTTCCAGCGTGATCAGCTTACCGGCTCTCATGACTGCGGCGTCTCGCGAGAAATCGCCGCACGGCCTCGTTGTGTTCCTCCAGCGTGCTGGAAAAATAATGGCTGCCGTCTCGTTCGCCGGTCGCCACGAAATACAGCGCGTCGCCCGGGGCCGGATGCATGACGGCGTCGAGGGACGCCGCGCCCGGCAGGGCGATCGGCGTCGGCGGCAGACCGGCGCGCGTGTAGGTGTTGTACGGCGTGTCGATGCTCAGATCGCGCCGCCGGATATTGCCGTCGAAGCCGTCGATGCCGTAGATGACGCTCGGATCCGTCTGCAATCGCATGTTCCGCTCGAGGCGGCGCACGAACACACCGGCGATCAGCGACCGCTCGTCCTCGAGCGCCGTTTCCTTTTCCACGATGGAGGCCAGCGTCAAGGCCGCATAAGGCGTCTCGAACGGCAGATCCGGATTGCGCCCGGCCCATGCCGCATTCAGTCGCTCTTCCATCAGGGCGCGCGCCTGGCGCAGCAGCTCGAGGTCGCTCGTGCCGCGCGGAAAACGGTATGTCTCCGGAAAGAAAAGCCCCTCAGGATGCCGGCCCGCCTCGCCCAGCGCGGCCATGATCTCTGCTCCGTCGCTTTCCCTGAGCGTTTGCTCGAGGGCCGGATGGGCGCGAATGGCGACCAGCATCTGATCGAAGGTCCAGCCCTCCACGACCGTCAGGGCGTGCAGCAGCACGCGGCCGGAGACGAGCTGATCGAGCAGCGCGGGCGGTTTCGTGCCCGGCTCGATCCGGTATTCGCCCGCCTTGATCGCGCGACCCGCGCCGCGCAGGCGCGCGTACCAGGTGAATACCAGCGGATGTGCGAGCACGCCTTGCTCCGCCATGGCTTCTGCGCTGGCAATGAGCGAGGCGCCCGGCCGTATATTGACGATCTGCGCGGTCTCTCCGACCGGCAGCGGCGTGTCGAGGTATTGCCGGCCGAAGAACCACACGGCTGCGACGCTCAGGCCGACCAGCGCGACGGTGAAAATCGGGCCGCCTAGACTGCGCATTCCCGTACGCCCCGTTCCACAAGCGCGCTCATCAGGTGCCGCGTCACCGGTCCCGGTCCGAACGGCTGTCCGGCGCAGGCGCGCACGGGCCAGATGCCGATGAGCGCATTGGTCACGAACAGCTCCTGCGCCGTGGCGATCTCGTCGCTGTCGACGTCACGAACTTCTGCCTCGATTCGCGACTCCGCGGCTGATTCCAGAACGAGACCGCGCATCACGCCTTCGACGCCGCAGCGCGAAAGCGCCGGCGTGATCAACCGCCCCGCGCGCACGAGAAACACGTTGGTCATCGTGCCCGAGATCACGCGATCGCTTTCGTCGAACATGATCCCCTCGTCCGACTGGCCGTCGTCCGCTTCGAGACGCGCCAGCACCTGCTCGAGCCGGTTCAGATGCTTGATGCCGGCCAGATCGCGATTGCAGCCGAGCCGGGTCGCGCAGAAGCGCAGCCGGATCCCCTCGCGATAAAAGGCCGTCGGCGTGTCGCGATCGTCATGCAGCGATAATACACGAGTCGGCGCGGCCGTCCGGCGCGCGCCATAACCGCGCGCGCCGCGCCCGCGCGTGACGATGACCTTGACCACGCCGCTCGATCTGCCGCCCGTCAATGCGTCGATCTCGTGCTCGAGCGTGACGGGCGCGGGCGGCTCGATGCGCAGTCGCTCGCAACCGGCCGCGAGACGCCGCAGGTGCCGCGGCCAGAGGCGGATCGCCCCTTCCCTGAGCGCCATGGTCTCGAACAGGCCGTCGCCGTAGAGCAGCCCGCGGTCGGTGACTTCGATATGAGTCACGGGAGCGCCGTTCACGAGAACGCTGATGGGGACATTCCTGAATCCGGTAGGGACGTTCATCGCTCATCAGCTCCGTCCAGAGCGAGCAACAGGCCGCGCGCCTTCGCGCGGCATTCTTCCAGCTCTCGCTCGGGATCGGAATCCGCGACGATGCCAGCGCCGCTGCGCAGGCCGATCTGCCGGCCGCTCTGCACGAGCGTACGGATCAGGATGTTGAGATCACAACTGCCGTCGCGGTTCAGATAGCCCATCGACCCGGTGTAGGCGCCGCGCGGCGCGCCCTCGAGCTCCTCGATGATCTGCATGCAGCGGACCTTCGGGCAGCCGGTGATGGTGCCGCCGGGGAAAACCGCGCGCATGACCCGGCCGGGGGTCGCCGACTCCTCGAGCACGCCGCGCACGTTGGAAACGATGTGGTGAACGTGCGCATACGACTCGATCGCCATCAGCTCGTCGACCTCGATGGAGCCGGGGCGGCAGACGCGGCCGAGGTCGTTGCGCACCAGATCGATGAGCATGATGTGCTCGGCGCGCTCCTTCGGATGGGCGATGAGCTCTTCCGAGAGCCGGCGATCCGCCTCCGGCTCGGCGTTGCGCGGGCGCGTGCCGGCGATCGGGCGCGACTCGGCGACGTTGCCGCGAATACGCAGCAGCCGCTCCGGCGAGGAGCTGATGATCGCGGTGTCGCGCCAACGGGCCAGTCCGGCAAACGGTCCCGGGTTGGTCTCCCGCAGGCGGCGGTAAACCCCGGCGGGATCGGCTGGCGCAGGCTCGGCCGTCCAGGCGCGCGACAGGTTTGCCTGGTAGATGTCGCCGGCTTCGATGTAGGCCTTCGCGCGCCGCACGGCCTCGAGAAAACGCGCGGGCGGCTCTTCCTCCACGCGCATTCGAGGAATTCTCGAGCTATCGAGCGACGCATGGCCGACTGAAGTCGGCCCTTCAGCGGATATCTCTGCGGCCGCCGGACACGTAGCGGCATCCCTGCGCATGCGCTCTGCCAGAGTTCCATTACCGTCCTCGGTGACGGACCAGCTCCGCTGCAGTGCCCGATCGTGAACGAGTGCGGCCCGGATGCGCGTGGCGAAGGCAACCGGCAGCGCGCCGGCCGGACGCAGACCGAGACCGGTTTCGATCTGCCCCGCGAGCTCGTAGCCCAGATACACGAACCAGCCGCCGGCGAAAGGCGCAATCGCTGTCGCTGGATCGGCGCGCTCCGCGCTCCACCATTCATCCAGCGCAGCCAGAAAATCGTTGCCGCGCGCGGGCGGAATCGGCGTCTCGAGTCGTCCGTTCACGTGCAGCACGAGGCTTTCGCCGGGAAATGCAAACAGGATATCGAAGCGCCCGTGGCGCGATCCCGCGCTTTCGAGCAGGTAGGGATAGCGTTCCGGATGCATCGCGTGCAGCGCGAGCAAATCCGGTCGGGTGTCGAGTGGCTGGATGCGGGTCAACGCAAGCTGCGGAACACGAGCGTGCCGTTGGTGCCTCCGAAGCCGAACGAATTGGACAGCGCGACGTCGATACGCGCCTCGCGCGCCGTGTTCGGCACGTAGTCGAGATCGCATTCGGGATCGGGATGCTCCAGGTTGATTGTCGGCGGCGCGACATTGTCGCGTATCGCGAGCACGCTGAAGATCGCCTCTACGCCGCCGGCGGCGCCCAGCAGATGTCCCGTCATCGACTTCGTCGAGCTGACCATCAGCTTGCCCGCATGCTCGCCGAACGTGCGCTTGATGGCGACTGTCTCGGCCTTGTCGCCGACGTCAGTCGAAGTGCCGTGCGCATTGATGTAGTCGACGTCCTCGGGCGCGATGCCGGCATCGCCGAGCGCGGCCGCCATGCACAGGCGCGCGCCCTCACCGTTCTCCGGCGGCGCGGTGATGTGGTGCGCATCGCCGCTCATGCCGAAACCGATCAACTCCGCGTACACGGTCGCGTTGCGCCTGCTGGCGTGCTCGTACTCCTCGAGCACGACGCAGCCCGCGCCGTCGCTCAACACGAAGCCGTCACGCTCCCGATCCCAGGGCCGGCTTGCGCCCTCCGGATCGTCGTTGCGCGTGGACAGCGCGCGCGCCGAGCAGAAGCCGCCGAGCGCGAGCGGGGTCGTGGCCATCTCCGCGCCGCCCGCCACCATGACGTCAGCGTCGCCGTAGGCGATCGTGCGCGCCGCCACGCCGATGGAATGCGTGCCGGTCGTGCAGGCTGTCACCAGCGCCACGTTCGGGCCCGTCATGCCGTAGCGGATCGAAACATGCCCGGAGATCATGTTGATGATGCTGCCCGGCACGAAGAACGGCGAGATCTTCCGCGGCGAGCCGCTTTCGAGGTACTTGGCGAAGTTCTGCTCGATGGTTTCGATGCCGCCGATCCCCGAGCCGATTGCGACACCGATGCGGTGCGCATTGGAATCCTCGATTTCGATGCCGGCATCGTCGATCGCCTGGCCCGCCGCGACGATGCCGTAATGGATGAACGCATCCATCTTGCGGGCATCCTTGGGCGTGATGTATGCCGAGATGTCCAGGTCCTTGACGCTGCCGCCGATGCGGGTCGGGAATCTGGAGGCATCGAACCGCGTGATCGGGCCGATACCGCTGCGGCCGGCGAGCAACGCAGCCCAGGCCGCGTCCACCGAGTTACCGACCGGCGATACGATACCTAAGCCCGTGATGACGACGCGCCGCTTGGACACCATTCAATCTTCAGAAAACCGCGACTGAAGATCCGCCGGGCGCAGCCGCGCGGATGCGCGCGTCACGCCCCGCGCGCGTGTTCCTTGACGTAATCAATGGCCTGCTGGACGGTGGTGATCTTTTCCGCTTCCTCGTCGGGAATCTCGGTTTCGAACTCTTCTTCGAGCGCCATGACCAGCTCCACCGTATCGAGAGAGTCGGCGCCGAGGTCGTCGACGAACGAGGCATCGTTTGTGACTTCTTCTTCTTTGACGCCAAGCTGCTCTGCGACGATGTTCTTGACCTGTTCTTCGACACTGCTCATGTCTGGATGTCCTCTCATGAATGCCGGTGGCCGAGCGGCCAGTGCGGTATTGTATGTGAATCGCTGGAGGCACGCTACACGGCTCCGGTGGCCGTCGCAGCGACGTTTTCGCCCCCTTCCCCGTCCGGACCGGCAGGGGAGACTCCGCAGCGGCTCAAACCATGTACATGCCGCCGTTGACGTGCAAGGTTTCTCCGGTGATGTACGCGGCCGCAGGCGAGGCGAGAAACGCGACCGTCGCGGCAACGTCGCCGGGATCGCCGAGACGCTGCAGCGGTATCTGCTTCTGGAGAGTCTCGCGTTGCTCGTCGCTCATCGCGCGCGTCATGTCCGTTTCGATGAATCCCGGCGCCACCGTATTGACCGTAACGTTGCGCGAACCGACCTCGCGCGCCAGGGCCTTCGAGAAGCCGATCAGGCCCGCCTTCGCCGCGGCATAGTTCGCCTGACCCGCGTTGCCCATCGAGCCGATCACCGAGCCGATATTGATGATACGTCCGCGGCGCGCTCTGATCATGCCGCGCAGGCAGGCTCTGCACGTCCGGTAAACAGCCGTCAGATTCGTATCGATGATGGCGTCCCACTCGGCCGGCTGCATGCGCATCAGCAGATTGTCGCGCGTTATGCCAGCGTTGTTGACGAGTATCAGCGGCGCGCCCTCGTTGCCGGAAATGTCGGCGAGCGCCGCATCGATGGACGCGCTGTCGCGCACGTCGAGGCGGACGCCGCGTCCACCGGCGCTCGAGAGCTGCGCCGTGATGCGCCCGGCGCCCTCGTCGCTCGTCGCAGTGCCGACCACGCGAGCGCCCTGACGGGCAAGCTCGAGCGCGATCGCCTCGCCGATGCCGCGGCTCGCCCCGGTGACGAGCGCGATCTCGCCGATGAGCGTCTTGTCATTCATATCCGTCAATCCTGATCGGCTTCCAGATTCGTCGCCAGCGTTTGCGGATCGTGGATCGCCGATGCCGCGAGCGAGCGGTCGATGCGCTTGACGAGGCCTTGCAGGACCTTGCCCGGTCCGCACTCGACGATGCGATCCACGCCCCGGGCAGCCAGGGCCCGGATGCTGTCGGTCCAGAGCACGGGGTGGTGAAGCTGGCTGGCCAGCGCCCGGCGAATCTCCGCGGGCGCAACGTGCTCGCCGGCATCCACGTTGTGAAGCACGGGTATGCGTGGCGGTCGCAGCGTCGCATCGTCGAGGCACGCCGCGAGCTGTTGCGCGGCTTCCCGCATCAGCGAGCAATGCGACGGCACGCTGACCGGCAATCGCACGGCGCGTTTGGCGCCGCGCGCGAGCGCGCCGTCCATGGCGCGTGCAACGGCAGCCGCATGGCCGGCGATCACCACCTGGCCGGGCGCGTTGAAATTGACCGCCTCGACGACCTCCCCGCCGGCGGCATCGGCGCAGACAGCGCGCACCGTTCCATCGTCGAGCCCTAGAATTGCGGCCATCGCGCCCTCGCCTTCGGGCACCGCGGCCTGCATGAGCCGGCCGCGATACTCGACCAGGCGCACGGCAGCGCCGAAATCGAGCGTGCCCGCGCAGACCAGCGCCGAGTATTCGCCGAGACTGTGCCCGGCCAGCGCATCGGGCATTGTGCCTCCTGCTGCCTGCCACACGCGCCAGACGGCGACGCTGGCGGCGAGCATCGCCGGTTGCGTTTTATCGGTGGCGTTCAGGGCCGCCTCCGGACCGCGCTGGACGAGCTGCCAAAGATCGTAGTGGAGCGCGTCCGAAGCCTCTGCAAAAGTTTCGGTCACCAGCGGCTCGGCTTCGGCGAGCCCGGCGAGCATGCCGACCGACTGAGATCCCTGACCCGGAAAGACGAACGCAAGCGACATGGGGCGCGGATTATACCGGTCGCGCCGGATCAGATTTCCGGCCGCCGCGACGTTTGTCGTAAAGGACGAACGCGAGCGCGGCAACGATGCCGCCGATCGCGCCATATAAATGGGCGTCGACCACCACCGGCCCGCCGGCGGAGCTTTCCGTGAACGGCAACGGGCCCACCGTCTGCTCCCAGACCAGCTTCGCGGCAAACGCCGCGCCGATCAGGAGCCCGTCCGGCACCCCCAGCGCGATCCACCGGACGACGCCCGCCGCGAACAGGGTGTGCAACAGGCCCGACAGACCAACGTACCAGGCGAGGGGCGGCTCGGAGACCCAGAATCCGAGGTCCATGGCCGTGAGCCCGGCCAGCGCTATGAGCGCCCACCGCCACAGCGGGAACTCGGTCGCGAACAGCAGCCAGACCATTCCCAGACCGGCGACGTTTAATATCAGGTGGCCCCAGTTCAGGTGCACCAGATGCCCCGTCACCAGGCGCCAGAGCTCGCCGCCGGACAGCGCGTCGCGATCGTAGCGCAGCGACGCGGCCGTGTCCGCACCGCCGGCTCCGAGGAGGACGACGAGCACGATCACGACCAGAAGCACGACACCGTGCGCGCGGTCGAGGCGGAACGCGTCGAGCGCGAAGCGCAGCCGTTTCGTGATGCGTTCGAGCATTATTGAAGGTACTATTGCGCCTCCTGTGAGGGAACGAAAGGTAACGAAAACTCAATGACTTGTGTAGCTTTTTTGCGGCGAAACGCCGGATTCACGCTCATCGAGATCATGGTGGTCGTGGTCATCCTCGGCGTGCTAGCGGCGCTGGTCGCGCCCAACGTCATCAACCGTATCGACGATGCGCAGATCACGCGTGCGAAGCAGGACATCCGCGGCATCGAAAGCGCGCTCAAGCTCTATCGTCTGGACAATTACCGGTATCCGACCACCGATCAGGGGCTCGAGGCGCTCGTCAAGGAGCCCGTCGATGCGAGCGTGCGCAACTGGAAGCCGTATCTTGACCGCCTGCCGCGCGACCCCTGGCAGAATCCGTACGAGTACCTGCAGCCCGGACTCCACGGCGAAATAGATGTCTTCACGCTCGGCGCCGACGGTCAACCCGGCGGCGAAGGCATCGATGGGGATATCGGCAACTGGGAGGTCGAGGAGTAGCCAATGCGTGGAGCCGGCGGCTTCACGCTGCTCGAGGTTCTGGTCGTCGCCGTGATCATGGCGATCGTCTCGGCCGCGGCCCTGATTTCGGTCGGCGTCGTCGGCGATGACCGCGAGATGGAGCGAGAGGTCGAGCGGCTGACTGCTTTGATCGACCTGGCCGGCGAAGAGGCCTTGTTGCAGGGGCGCGAGATCGGGATGCTGGTCGAGCCGCAGGCCTACCGGTTCTTCGTCTTCGATGCGCTGACGAATCGTTGGCTTGCGGTCGAAGGCGACGACCTGCTGCGCCCGCGCGACCTGCCGGAGGGCGGGCGCTTCGAATTGTCCGTCGAAGGCAGGAAAGTCGTCCTCGACGAGCACGTCCGCAAAGACGACGCTGAGGAGGATTTCGCGCCGCAGATAATGATCCTCTCGAGCGGGCAGATGACACCGTTCGAGATCGATCTGGAGCGCGACCTCGAGGATTTCCGATTCACGATCATCGGCGAAGCGAACGGCGAGACCGAGGTCGAGAAGCATGAGCTTTAGAGCACGCTGCAGACTTGTCGGAGGTTCGGGGGAGATCGCCATACTCCTTCCAAGTCGCTCCCCGATACTCGCTTGGTTGAAAGGAGTATGGCGATCTCCCGGGACACCGGTGCGCGACTCAAAAGTGATGCGCTGTCAGATCGCGGGGGCCCG
>JBOIDB010000112.1:0-10022 GCA_050740235.1 Gammaproteobacteria bacterium | reverse complement strand
GTGCGAACCTCCCGCGTGCCGTCGAAGCGGGTGACTGGCACCGCAATATCGACATTCGCGCCGCGTTCGAGCAGAAGCCGCACGGGCTCGATGGCGCCGTTGCGCGCGGCGCTGATCAGTGCGGTCTCATCGTCGGGCACGATGGCGTCGATGTCGGCGCCCCGGTCCAGCAGCAGGCGCACGACCTCCGTCCGGCCGTGCGCGGCAGCCATGATCAACGGATTGCCGTCGCCCCGGATGGCGATGCCGGCGTCCGCGCCGTGATCGAGCAACCATACGACGGCGTCGAGATGCCCTGCACGCGCCGCGACAATCAGCGGCGTGCCATCGCCCGGCACGCCGAGATTCGGGTCCGCACCCGCATCGATCAGCGCCTCGAGGCCTTCCAGATCGCCGCGCGCGGCCGACTCGATGAGCGGCATGCCGAAGTAGCGGTTCGCCGGATCGACATTTCGTCCGGCGGCGGGATCGCCCGCGAGCGCCAACCGGGGCATGAATTGCGACCCCGCGGCCACGATCGCGACCAGCACGATCGCGCTGAACGCAAGCGTGGCAGGGGACGCATCCGGCGAGTGGTTACGTCGCCCGTCGAGCAGGTGCGCGATGCGGCGCGCAAGCTGCCCGCGCGAGCGCAGAACGCCGACCGCGAGCGGCGCGGTGGAAGGCTTCGACACGATCGACCTGCAGACGCCGACGAGACTGCTTGCGTAACTCTCGCGCTGACCGGCGGCTGCGCAATCATCGCAGGAAATCTCCCGTTCCTCCTCCAGACGCCTGGCGGCGAAGCGAACGCCCGGATGAAAGAAGTAGACCGACTCGATCAGCCTCTGGATCAACATGATCCATTGATCGCGCCTGCGCACGTGAGCCAGTTCATGGTCGAGAATGCGCAGCAGCTCCACGCGGGGCATCTGCGCAAAAAGTGCGGTCGGAATGAGAATGCTGGGTCGCCACAGTCCGACGACCATCGGTGATCGGGCGAGCGCGGACAGGCGGACGCCTGCCGGGAACGAGGGCATCGGAGCCGGCGACGACTCGCGCTTCAGCCGGCGCGCAGCCCGAACGCTGCCGGCCAGCCGAAACAGCATCCACAACGAGCCGGTCAGCCAGAAAATGACCAGAGACCCGCCGAGCCAACGCGTCATCGCCGGGTCGATCTCCGAATCCGTGCCGGCCGCCGCATCGACGCGCGCGAGCAGGCCGGGCCCGTCCGTTGCAACCGGCGCGGCCGAAAACTCGACGGTTGCCGGCGATCCCGACACAGTGGCGGGCTCGGGAAGCAGCGCCGCCAGCGGCAGCAACGCGACAGCGAGCAGCACGAGAACCCAGACCCAGTGGCGAGTCGCCGCGTTCCAGCCGCTGCCCGCCCGCAGACACAGACCTGCGAACGCGACGAGCGCCGTGCCGAGCCAGAGCTGCTGCCAGATGAGGCCGAGGATGAAACGCGCTGTATCGGGCTCGGGCATCATGGCCGCTCTCCCTTCTCGTCGTCGATCTTCGACTGCAGGCGTTCGAGCTCGGCCAGATCGATCTCCGTGTCGTCGACGAGGTTCTGCGCCAGCGCCACGGCCGAGCCGTCGAAGAAACTGCCGATCAGATTGCGCAGCGCGCGGCTGCGCGCCTCGCGCCGGGTGATCAGCGGGTAATAGATGAACGCGCGGCCTTCCTTGCGGTAGGCCGCATAGGACTTGTCCTTGAGAATCCGCAGCATCGTCAGGACGGTGTTGTAGGCAACCGGACGGCGCCCGGACAGCGCTTCGGTCACGTCGCGCACGGAGGCTTCGCGACGGTCCCAGAGCACTTCCATGATCTCGAGCTCGCCTTCCGTGAGGATGGGGGATTGCTTTCGCGCCACGTCCGTCTCGTTTCCATTAATTCGTTAGTTGTTGCATGCCACTTTAATCTGCGTTATCCGGAATTGTCAACTAATCAATTAATTGATCGAGGATGCTTCAGCTGCCCGAGGTGTGCGCCGCGCGGGCGCCGGACGCGGCGGCCTCGAGCACCGAAACGGTCATGCCGTCGCTCAGGGTCTCCGCGCCGCGCACCACTACGCGGTCGCCTTCGGCCAGCGACGCCGCCGGCGGACCGGCAATGGCGACGAGGTCGCCGGAGCTGTCGCCGGTCTCGACCAGGATGCGCTCGGCTCGATTCTGCTCGTCGATGCGAAACACGTAGGTGCCGTCCTGGCGCAGAATCAGCGCGTCGCGATGCACGGCGAGCGACGACTCTTTGCCCTGCAACGGCACGGCGACGCTGACCAGCTCGCCTATCGCCCATTCCTCGCCCGCGCTCCGCGGCAGGTCGATGCGCAGCTCCAGCGTCTGCGAGCGCACGTCGGCGGAGGGCACGAGCGAGCGGACTTCGCCGGCGTGCTCGGACTCGTAGCCGAAGATTTTCAACGCGTCTCCCGTCTGCACCCGGCCGGCGTACTGCAACGGCACGGGCACCCGCACTTCCAGATTCTCCGTGTCGGTCACTCGCGCGAGCACCGTGCCGCGCGCGACATCTTCGCCCGCGCGCCGGAGGCGTTCGATGACCACGCCGTCGAACTGGGCGCGGATCGTGCCGCGCGCGATCTGATCCTCGGTCTGCTCGATGCGCAGCTCCGCTATGCGCAGGTCGCTGGCCGCCACGTCACGGTCGGCCTGCGTCTGCTCGAGCTGATTGACCGAGGTGCTCTGCGTGCTCAGCAGACTCCGCTGCCGTTCGAGCTGCGCGTTCAGGAACGTGAGCTGGGCCCGGGCGCGGTCGGCCTGCGCACGCTGCTCGGCGAGCTGCAGCTCGAGCGGTCCCGTGTCGATGCTCGCGATGACGTCGCCCGTTTCGAGCAGCGTGCCGGGCTCGCTGACGTGCTCGAGCTGCCCGTCGACCCCCAGCGTGATCTGCACGTCGTTGCGGCTGTAAACCATGCCGGCGATCGGCATCGTCGGCGTGATGGCTGCGCTCTCGACGACCGAGACGGCGACCGGATGCGGCGGCGATTCCTGCGCGGCTGCCGGCTGCGCCAGCGACAGTGCGGCGGCGATTCCGGTAACGACGACTGTGACCTTGGGACTCATGATCTTGCCTCCCCGGCTGCCGTCTTTGCGGGCAGCCACGCTTTCAGGCCGGCCAGCACGCCGCCGCGTTCGCCGAGCCGGAGCAGGCTCGGCATGAGCACGAGCGTGAACGCGGCCGACAGCAGCATGCCGCCGACGATCACGGTCGCGAGACCCCGATAGATATCCGAGCCGACGCCGGGCACCACGACCAGCGGCAGCATGCCGAAAATCGTCGTCAGCGTGCTCATGAACACCGGCCGTGCGCGAGCCACGACCGCCGCCTCGACCGCTTCGCGCGAGCGCAGCCCTTCGCGCTTGCCGTCGCGAGTCTGGCTCACCAGCAGGATCGCGTTGTTGACGACGAGTCCCATCAGGATGAGGAATCCGATCATGGTCAGCATGTCGAGCGACTGATACGTGACCAGATTCAGGAGCCGCAATGCGAAGATGCCGCCGGCCAGCGCCAGCGGCATGACGAGCAGCACGATCAGGCTGTCGCGCAGCGACCGGAACGTCGCGGCCATGATGACGAACAGGATCAGCACGGCGAGCAACAGGTTCTTCAGCATGTTCGTCAGCGCGAGCTCGAGCTCGTCGGCGCTGCCGCGATAGTTGATGCTGGAGCCGTCGGGCAGAGCGTCCTGTATCGTCGGCCCCGCCTCCTGCCGCAGCACCGAGAGCGCCTCCTCCACGGTCATTTCGTCGGGCGGGAGCACCTGGAGGCTGATCGTGCGCTGGCCGTCGAAACGCTGGAGCTGCGTCGGGCCGACCGCGCTGCGGATTTCCGCGAGCGCGCCGATCGTCTGCGCGCCGGCGAGCGGCGTGGCGATCGGCATGGCCGCGAGCTGCTCCGGCCTCGTCCAGCGGCCTGCGCGCAGGATGACGTCGTAGCGCTCGTTGCCGTCGAAATACTCGTTGATGAACAGGCCACCTGTGAGCGCGCGCACCGCATTGGCCAGATCCTGCCGATTCAGGCCGGCCTGGCCGATGAGCTGCTCGTCGGGCAGCACCTGGAGCTCGGGCTCGGCGAGCGACAGGCCCGGGACAGCGCGCACCGTGGCCTCCGGCATGACCTGCTGGATTCTCTCCAGCCCGACCGCCGCGGCGCCCATGAGGCCGACGATGTCGGCGCCCTGCAGATCGACGCTGATCGTGCGCCCGCCGTTGAAGCCGATCTGCAGCAGCGAGGCGCGGCTGGCGAACGGCTGCGTGTCGGGTATGCCGCGCAATAGCGGCCCGCGCAGCAAGTCGAGAAATTCCCCGGTCTGGTCGGGATCGAGGGGATACAGAAACAGGATGTTGAACGTGCCGAACATCGACAGGTTGTAACCGCGAATGTAAGGCTCTACCTCGTGGTCCATGTACGGCCGGAGCCGTTCGACGATGCTGGCCGCGATCTCGTTCTCGAACAGCTCGTTGTTCACGCCGGGCGGCACGTCGAAGAACACGGTGACGGCGTCGGCCTCCGCGGACGGCAGAAAGTCGGCCTTCGGCTTGAGTGCGAGCGCGAGCGCTGCCGGCACGACGATGAGCAACACCAGCCAGGCGGCGCGACTGCCCGGCGCGTCCGTCAGCTTCATCACCCAGCGCGCGGTCGTGGTCCACCAGCTCGCAACCGGATCGCGCCTGCCGACCGCAGGCGGCCAGAGGCGATTCGCAATCGGGATGACGGTCAGCGCCGAGAGCATCGAGGCGCCGATGGCCACGGACAAGGTCAGCGCGAGGTCGGAGAACATCTGGCCTTCCTGGCCCTCGAGAAACAGGATCGGCAGGAAAATCGCCACCGTGGTCATGGTGGAGGCGAACAATGCGCCCTTGACCTGGTCGGCGCCGTGCTGGATAGCCGTCGCCATGCCCTCGCCTTTCTGGCGGAAGCGCACGATGTTGTCCTGCACGATGATGGCGGCGTCGACGACGAGTCCCACGGCGAACGCGAGGCCGGCCAGCGAAATGACGTTCAGCGACAGCCCGAAGACCTGCAGCGCGATGAGCGCGAAGGACAGGGAGACGGGAATCGACGCGGCGATGATCAGGGTGGCCCGGACGTCGCGCAGGAAGAACCACAGGACGCCGACGGCGAGCAGCACGCCGAGGCCGAGGTTCTCCTGCACGAGCGAAATCGCCCGCCGGATATACACGGAAGCGTCGTAGCTGAGCTCCATGTGCAGCCCGGCCCGGCCGAGCGGCCCGTCGTTGATGTCCGCGATCGCGGCGTTGACCTCGTCGAGGATCTCGACGTTGTTGGAATCGTTCGCGCCCCGCAGGGCGATGTAATAGGCGGCATGGCCGTTGCGGATGTTCACGCCGAACGGGTCCGCGAGACGCTTGTCCACGGTGGCGACTTCGCGCAACCGGATCGGCCGCCCGCCGCTGTAGCCGACGATCAGCTCGTCCAGCTTTTCGATGTCGTCCTGGCCGACGAAGCGGACGGTGAACTGCCGGCGTCCGATGTCGGCAAACCCGCCGGATACATCGTTCGCCTGCGATACCGTGCGCGCGATATCGCCGACCGCGACGCCGAGCGCCGCCGCGCGCCAGGGATCGAAGGTCACCCGTACTTCGAATTCCCTGCGTCCTGCCATGTCGACCTGGGACACGCCGGGTATCCGCGACAGCCTCGGCTCGACCACGTTGTCGAAAATGCGTTGATACTCGGGCGAGTACAGATCCCGGTTCGGATTGTCCGGCTGCGGGTAGACCTGCATCGTGGCGACGTTCGGCGAGTTCTGGCCGGCTCCCGAGAAGACGAAAGGCTCGTCCGCATCCGCGGGCAGCGGCGGCGCCTGGTTGAGGTTGCTGATGACATTGATCAGCGCCTGCTGCATGTCGGCGTCGATATCGAAATTCAGCGTGATCTGTCCGAAGCCGCGGCCGATATTGCTGGAGATCTCCGTGACTCCGGGCGTGTTGCGCAGCACGTTCTCCTGGGGCTCGATGATGTAGGACTCCATCTCCGCGGGCGCGGCTTGCCGCCAGTTGTTGAAGATCGTGATCTGCGGCTGTTGCAGGTTGGGCAGCAGCTGAATCGGGCGGGAGAGCATCGCGAGGATGCCGAACAGCAGGGCAAGCGCCGCGGCGGCCGCGACGGAAGCGGGATGAGCGACGCTCAAACGGGTCAGGTTCATCGATCACTTTCCCAAACGGGTTCTTTACCCGCCAGCTGGAAGCAGCGCGACCGGTCGCGGTCGGCGCTCTCATACGACCGGGCTTCCGGGCTTTCATTTCGGCTCTCCGCGATGAAAAGACGCCGCGACGCGCCGAAAGGTTGCAAGGGGACATTCCTGATTTCCCGAACGGGAAATCAGGAATGTCCCCTTTTCGGAATTGCCCCCGCATTGTCGCTGGCCGGAAATGCACAATCCTGAACAAAATCAGGTAATGGCGCGTGCCGGGCACGAGCCGGACGATTCACGCGTGGGGTGCGGCGCTCGCCGGTTCAGGGGCGGGAATGGCCGAAAAAAGGCATGGACGTCATTTTCCGCATCCTGTTAGAGTTCCGTGCCGACGCGCGCAGCGCCAGCGCGATATCGGCTTCGCGCTATTGCAATTCCGCAGGTGATCGACCCCATGCGTCGGTCGGCATGAGGACTCCGTAGATGGATTTGTTTCGAACCAAGGCCATTGGCACCGACGTGCACGGCGATACGGGCCTGCACCGCACGCTCGGCGCCGGCGATCTCGTTCTGCTGGGCATCGGCGCCATCATCGGCGCCGGCGTTTTCGTTCTCACCGGTGTGGCGGCGGCCACGCAGGCCGGCCCGGCGCTCGTGCTGTCGTTCGTCTTGGCCGGGACGGCCTGCGTGTTCGCCGGGCTGTCGTATGCCGAGCTCGCCGCCGCCGTCGGCGGTTGCGGCAGCGCCTACGGCTATGCTTATGCATCGCTCGGCGAGATCATCGCCTGGATCATCGGCTGGGCGCTCATGCTCGAATACGGCATGGGCGTATCTGCCGTAGCGGTCGGCTGGTCGGGTTACTTCAACAACGCATTGTCAGCGGGCGGCATCCACTTGCCGCAAGCGCTCGTCGCTGCACCGGACGCCGGCGGCGTCGTCAACCTGCCGGCAATGGCCATCATCTGGTTTCTCGGCACGCTGCTCTATATCGGGGTGAGGAACAGCGCGCGCTTCAATGCCGCCATCGTGTTCATCAAGTTGACCGCGATCACGATCTTCGTCGTCATCGCCTCGGGCAATGTCGAGCCCGCGAACTGGACGCCTTTCATGCCGTTCGGGTGGCAGGGTATCGTGAGCGGGGCGTCGCTCATCTTCTTCGCCTACATCGGCTTCGACGCCGTTTCCACGGCCGCGGAGGAATCACGCCGGCCACAGCGGGACATGCCGATAGGCATCATCGCCTCGCTCGCCATCTGCACGCTCATCTACATGATCGTGGCGGCGCTCCTGACCGGCATAGCGCCGTATGCCACGCTGAACACGCCCTCGCCGGTGTCGCAGGCGCTGCTCAACCTCGGCTATCAGTGGGGCGGGGCCATCGTGGCCGCGGGCGCGATCGCCGGCCTCACCTCCGTCATGCTGGTCATGTACTACGGGCAGACCCGCGTGCTGTTCGCGATGTCGAGGGACGGGTTGCTGCCCGAGCGTTTTGCCACCGTCAACCCGCGCACGCGCACGCCCGGATTCGTGATCGGCCTGGCGGGCATTCTCACTTCCCTGGTCGCCGGCTTCTTTCCGATCAGCGCAATCGCGGAAGTGGTCAACATCGGCACGCTGTTCGCGTTCACCATCGTCTGCATCGGCGTGATCGTGCTGCGGCGCAAGCGGCCAGATCTGCACCGGCCGTTTCGCGTGCCGTTCAGCCCGGTCGTGCCGCTGTTGGGTGTCGTCTTCTGCGTTTATCTCATGTTGAACCTGGCAGGGATAACCTGGATCTACTTCCTGGTCTGGATGGTTCTGGGTCTGTTGATCTACGGCACCTATTCGATACGCAACAGCCGCCGTGCGGCGGTTTCGCCGTCGTAGTCTCCAGGGCAGGACTGCTGTTCCTCGACCCTGGCCGGCAACGGCTGGCACCGGGATGAAAAGAGCAACCTGAGCCCGATCCGCCGGTCTCACACAAGCGAAAGGACAAATGGACGATATCCCCGGCTGGGCGTGGACAGGTTTCGTCGTCACGCTGGTCGTATTGCTGGCCATCGACCTGTACAGCCACCGCGGAGCCTACAAACGTTCGCGTCGCGGAGATATCGCGTGGAGCGCGGTCTGGATCTCCGTCGGCCTCGGCTTTTCCTTCTTCGTCTGGGCGTTGATGGGCGGAGAGGCGGCGAAGGAATATCTCGCCGCCTATCTGATCGAGGAGAGCCTGAGCCTCGACAACCTGTTCGTCTTCCTGCTGATCTTCCAGACGCTCGGCATTCCGCTGGAGAACCAGCGCAGGGCGCTGCTGTGGGGCATCTTCGGCGCTCTCGTGTTCCGCGCGATTTTCATCTTCCTCGGCGTTGCCGCGATGCAGCGGTGGGAATGGATCCAGTACCTGTTCGCCGCCCTGCTGTTTTTCGCCGCTTTTCGTGCCATGCGCGAGCCGCCGCAGGAGCATGTGGAAAATCAGCTCGTCACCTGGCTGTCGCGCCATTTGCCGGTGAGCGGGGACAAGAACAGCGCCCGCCTTTTCGTCAGGCAGAACGGCCGCCTGCTCATGACGCCACTGATGGTGGCGATCATCGGGCTGGAATTCAGCGATCTCCTGTTCGCCATCGACTCGGTGCCGGCCGCGCTGTCCGTGACGCGCCGCGAGTTCCTCGTTTACAGCTCGAACGCGTTCGCGATCCTGGGCTTGAGGTCGCTCTATGTCGTGCTCGTCGCGATGCTCGAGCACGTCCGTTACCTGCACTACGGGCTGGCCGCCGTCCTTACCTTCGCCGGCTTCAAGCTGGCGACCCACGAGTGGATCCCCATCCCGCCGCTGCTCTCGGTTGGGGTCATCGTCGTAGTGCTCGGCGTGACGATCTGGCTGAGCCTGCGCGTCACGCCCGAGGTTGGACAGGCGCCGGAAGACAATCGCGGGCCGTGACGCCTTGCCGCCGATCCGGCGCGATCGAAACGCTCCCCATGGCACGCTCCTTGCTTTGTTTTACGCTCCCGGCGAGTTGCCGGGGACATCAGCCAGTGTTTCGAACACAGGGAGCAGTCATGAGAGAGCAACACAGGCAGCACAGAGAGAGAGGCGGAGGCCGCTCGAGCTTCGAGCCCGGCCATCGCGAACGCGGCCGGGATTACGAAGGCGCGGAATTCGAAGAGGACCTTGGCGAGCGCGAGGGTCGCGACTGGCCCCGTGAACCGCGCTACAGCTCGCGCCGCACGGGATGCGGCCAGGAAAGCTGGGGCACCAGCTACGACGAGGATCGCGATCGCAACATCATCGATCGCGTGGTGCGCGAAGTGCGCTCGTGGTTCAACGACGATCGGGCGTACGGACGCAGCTACGGCCGCGGTCGCGGCGGCGATTATCCGGATTACGGCAGCGATCAGGCGCGAAGCTACACCGGCCGCGGTCACGAGCGGGATTACGGCCGCGACTATGAAGGTGAAAGCAGATTCGGCGGCGTCCGTTCAGGCGGCCGCAGCGCCGAGCCCTGGAGCAGTTCGGAATCCGAGTGGGGCGAGGAGCGCTCGCCACGGACCGGCACCGGCTTTACGCCGCGCACGAGCTTCGTGTACAGCGAGTTCTGGCTCGTGCCGGGGCCGCACAGCGGCGTAGGCCCGAAGGGATACAGGCGCTCGAGCGATCGTGTCAGGGAAGAGATTTGCGAGCGGCTGGAGCAGCACGGCCAGATCGATGCCTCGGACATCGAGATCGACGTCCAGGACGACGGCGAGGTGAAGCTGACGGGCACTGTCGAAAGGCGCGATGTGAAGCGCATGGTCGAAGACGTGGCCGAATCGGTATTCGGCGTCCACGACGTTCAGAACCAGATCCGGGTCAGGCGCCGCGAGCGGTTCGGCCCGGAGCTCGGCAGAGAGC
>JBOIDB010000111.1:0-8497 GCA_050740235.1 Gammaproteobacteria bacterium | reverse complement strand
GACGGCACGAACGATTTTCTGATCTCGGACACGACCGGCAGCGATTCTTACCAGTACGGGCTCTTCTACCAGGATGACATCCGCTTCAGCGACCGCTGGAGCCTGTTGCTCGGCCTGCGCGGCGACTACTACGACGTGTCGGCCGAGGACCCGCTGCCGCCGCCCGGCTTTGCGGCGGCCTCCGATTCGGCCGGCGAATTCAACCCGAGCGGCACAGCGAGCCTCACGTTTCGTCCCGTGCCGGAGCAGAGCTATTACGTCACGTGGAATCACAGCCGCGCGACGATCAACAGCCTCGCCGGGGGTTTCACGCTCGACGCGAACAACGAAATTCCGCCCGAGCGATTCGATACGGAAAGCGATCTCTACGAGATCGGCGCGAAATTCTTGCTGCGCGACGAGACGTTGTTCCTGGGCCTGGCGGCATTCGACCAGACCCGCAACCTGCGCAATCGCGACGGCTCCGTTTCCGGCATCCAGGTGCGGGGGGCGGAGCTCGAAACGACCTGGCAGCCGGGCGATCGCTTTTTCGCGAGCCTGGGCTTGAGCTGGCTCGACCCGCGCTTCGACGGTTCATCTGCCGTGCAGGGCACGCGTGCCGTCGTCGACGCCTTCGACGGCTCCCGACCGGACATCATCATGGGCTCAGGGCTGGGCAGCCCCAATCTGACGGTGTTTCCGCCGGGCGACGAGCGCGTGCCCGGGCTGCCGACGTGGGTGCTGAACGCCTTTGCCGGGTATACGTTCGATACGGGCCTCGGCGTCAATCTGGGCATCGTAGCCACGGATGAATACCCGCTGGATTTCCTGGACACGGTGCACATTCCGGCGCAATTCACGCTGAACGGCGGCGTCTCCTACGAACGTGGGTCGTGGGAGCTGCGCGCGGATTTTTTCAACATCACCGACGAAGACAACTTCAGCCCGGTGTTCGGCGGGTTCTTCGGCGCGACCGACGTATTCCCGGAGCTGCCGTTCAGCTACCTGCTGTCACTGAGATATAGCTTCGATAAGCGGGGTTCTGATTGACTACAGGGTTTGCCGGGAACCCCCGCATCAGGTGCGGGGTTATCCCGGCCTACTGCGGCGGCACGTCCAGCGAGAGCAGATACACGATGGCTGCGTGTCCGTCGCGTCCCTTGCCGACGAGGCGGTAGTCGTGGCTGGACGCGGGAACGTTCCAGATGACCTCGGCGGCCGTGGCGCGGCTGGCGAGCGAGAGATCGCCGAGCTCGGCGAACGGGATTTCCCGGCCGGGGCGCAGCGCGCCGCTGATCCACTTGACCCTGTCCTCGTCGTTGGTCTTGAGCGCGATCCACCGGAACGGCGTTTCTTCGAGTTGCCAGCCCTGTTTGCGTCCGCCTTCACGCGTGGCGCGCCCCGCCGTCGTGCCGAGCGGATCGAGCCGTTCGCGGGCGGCGGCCAGCGTGTCGCCGACCTTGAGACCGAGAATCGAGTCGGTGACGGCGGGCCGGTCTTCCCTGCCCGGCGTGGCGCAGCCCGGCAGGCAGGTGATCACGAGGAAGACGAGTGCCGCCGCTTTCATGTGCTGATCTCCAATCTCAACGGTGAAGCTGGATATCGCCCCGTTCGAGCGTGCCGGATCGTGAGGAATTCCGGGCGCCGCTGATCTGGACGTGAATCGTGTCGGCCCCGGCGCCCGGCTCGCCGTTGTCCTCGACTGTCACTGCGAAGCTGACCGGATCGCGGTCGACGCGACCTTGACCGGTGAACTGCACGCGGTTGTCTGAAAGTTGCGTGAAGGTTTCGATAGCCTGCGAAACGAGGTGGATATCCTCATTCATGTCCTCGTAGTTCAGATGGCCGCCCGGGACGTGATCGGCATTGAAGCTGAAGTTGACCGCCTTGCCGGCGAAGCTGTCGCCGCCCGTCGCCTTGATGATCGGCCCGGTCGCGCCGCCACCGCCGCCACTGCCGCCGGGACCGCCGCCGTCGCCGCCGTCACAGGTGCCGACGGTGAACTGCGTGCCGCCGCGCGACAGATCGCGCTTAGCGTTCGCGCCGGAGGTAAATGCCTGGCCGCGCAGGCCCACCAGGATCGAGCCGTCGCCGATAGGATCACTGTCGAGGAGCGCATTCAGATCGCTGAGAGGCACCGCGACGGTAATGACGTTTTCCATAGTGTCGAAGCTGCCGGTCGCGCTGCCCTGCGTCGTATAGGCGATACTGCCGTCCGAGTTTCGCACGGCGGTGCCGTACTCGAACGAGGAAGCGCCGGCCGCATCAGTGGATGCGCGTACGAAGAACTGGTCGCCGCGATCGGAGAGGCCGAACGTGTAGTCGCCGGTGGGACTCAAGACCGAGAAGGGCGCGTTGGCCGTGAAGTTCATGCGCCAGTTCGAGGCCGGCGGCACGACGGTCAGATCCGATACCCGCATGGCAGCCGATATCAGCTCGTCGCCGGCCTCGGAAGTCGAGCAGGTGTACCTGATCGATAGTATGTCGAGCGGATCGTCGGCCGGCACGACGCCGAGCAGGCCGATCGCTACGTCCTGCGCGAAGTCCTCGACCTGCGATCCGTCGGCCGGCGGCGCGGGCGGCGGCGGCAACTGCCCGCCCTCCACGGGCCGCGGCACTTTCCTGCCCTTGCCGAGAACGCTCGGGCCGCGGATCTGGCGCGTGACGAAGGTATGACCGTCGAAGTCGTTGTGGTCGTCCGTATAGGAGATCACCGCGGCGCCCAGTGGATCGAACGATACCTGGAAATAGTCGAGGAGGTTGCGATTCGCTCCGCCCGTCGGATCCAGCCCGCCCTCGGAGATGTTGCTGCCATGTATGACGTGATCGCTCGCGATCGCCTGACGGAAGGTCGGGCTCTGATCCGTTGCGTTGAAGCTCACCGCGTAGAACACCTCCCAGTTCGCGTCGTCGCTGTTGGTCGGCGAGTCGGTGCCGTACCAGACAACGCCGACTGAGCCAGGCGCGGGACCGGTTTCGATCCACGGGAAAACGCTGGTTCGAGTCGCTGCACCGTTGCTGACCCGGACCGGCTCGCTCCAGTTTGCACCCTTATCGAAGGAGTGCGCGATAAAGATGTCCTTGTCGTTCGAGTACACCACATAGGCCGTACCGTCGTCCGCGACCTTGACCACGAAGAAGATGTGCGCGACGCCGTTCGGGTCCTCCGCGGCCTGGTTGCACGTATAGGTCGCCGGCGGAAGCTCGGGTGCCGCAGGCGTGCCGACGCAGACCTGGCCGCTGCTGCCGCTGATGTAAACGCTGCCGTCGTTCTGATCGACGTCGATCTGACCGACCTGACCGATGGCGCCGGCGGTCGTCGCCGGACCATAGGTCAGGCCGCCGTCATTGGAGCGCTGGATCATGGTCACGGCCGGCACCAGGGTCCGGTAGAGCAGATAGACGGAGTTATCGCCGAAGAACTCCAGCCACTGCCGATCGTCCCCGGGCGCGCCGCCCGTGAGATTGCCGAGCGGATTGAGCTGGAAAGTCTCGCCACGGTCCAGCGAGCGGCCCGTGGAAATATTCGCGGCCACGAGACTCGAGTAGGCCAGAATCGGCGGCGCACCGGGATTCGCCGCATCGAAGCCGACGGCGAGATCGATGTCGCCGCCGCCGTCCGCACCGACCGCCAGCGCCTCGTCCTGGGTAAACGAGTCGGGCTGGCCGCGGTAGATCGGGTTGCGCATGAAGGGATCGTAGGTCGGGCTGTCGGGATTCAAATCGAAGTACCAGAGATCGACGCCGGCCGGCACGCCGCGAATGGCGCCCGCGTAGTGATTGCCGAACTTGTCGGTGCGATTGCTGGGCTCGCCGTCACGCGCTGCGACCGGCGCCTTGACGGTGACGTTTGCGCTAAAATCCACGCCTCCGGCCTTGTATTTGGCCGTACGACCGCCACCGGCTTCGATGACCGCGGCGGTGCCGGAATACTGGTCGCCGACGGCCGTGAAATAGACGACGTGCACGGTATACGTGCCGACGCCGGTCGAGCTCGGCGTGATCGCGACGACTTCCTCGGTATCCGGCGCGCCGTCGCCGGCCGTGCCGACGATCGGTCCGTCGTTCGAGTCCTTGTGCAGGACCACGTCGTAGTCGGTCGCCGGCAATGTCCACGCGATCGTCACCGCGATCTGCGTGCCGGTCCAGTCCGCCTCGCTGCCGAGCACGTTGATGGTGAAAGTATCGCAGTTGACGCCTTCGACGCAGGTGCTTTCATTGAGGCTTGCGCCGCCCGTGGCGGTGCCGGCCCAGTTGAGCGTCGGCCCGTTCGGCCCGATGTCGCCCGATGGCGGGGCCGCGGCATGAGTCGCCGTTGCGACGCCGGTGAGCAGGAAGAGCAGGGCCATGCCCTGCGCCAGGGCACGGTTCCGGGTGAACGTGGCACGCATGATCGTCTCCGTCTTACGACTCGTGGACAGGCATTCCTTGCCTGCCCTCACGGTAGACGATGGATGTCCGTAAGGTAATCGGGAATCTCCCCCACCCTCGGCGGGGAAATCACCCAGTAGCCAGCGGTCCGTCAATGCGCGCGAAGCAAACCGGATTTCCCTGAATGCGTGGAGGCCGAAGGAATCCGACCCTGTGGGCTCTGGCTCTGCTCATGCTCGCCGGCTGCGGAGGCAATGATGGCGGCGGTTCGTCGCCCGACATCCGCAGCGCGCCATGGACGGAGATCGAAGTCGCCGCGCAGGGCAGCATCGTCAACCTGTTCATGTGGGGCGGCGACAGGGGCTATAACGACTATATTGATGAGTACGCGGCGCCGGAGCTTGCCCGCCTTCATGGAATCACGCTGGTGCGCACGCCCATCGGCGAAACCGAGAGTGCGGTCAACAAGCTGCTGGGGGAAAAGCGTGCCGGCCGGCAACGCGGCAGCATCGATCTGCTGTGGATCAACGGCCACGGCTTCGCGACCGGCGCCCAGGCCGACCTCTGGTTCGGCCCCTGGGCCGAGCGATTGCCGAACGCGCGCTACATCGACTGGGAGGATCCGGCGATCAATCTCGACTTCGGCTTTCCCGTGGAAGGCCGCGAAGCGCCCTGGAGCCGCGCGCAGTTCGTCATGATCTACGACTCGGCGCAGCTCGACGAGCCTCCGACCAGCCTGCCGGCGCTGCTCGCCTGGGCGCAAGCCAATCCCGGACGCTTCACGTACCCCGCGCCGCCGGATTTCACCGGCACGGCATTCATCGAGCAGGCGTTCATACTTCTGACAGGGGAATCCCTGCAGGGCCCATTCGATGAATCGTTGTTCGCGGCTCAGGCGCCGAAAGTATGGGCGTATCTCAATACGCTCGAGCCGCATCTCTGGAGATCGGGCGAAACGTACCCGGGCTCGGCGCCGAAACTCAACGAGCTGTACGCCCAGGGCGAGATCCACATGACCATGAGCTACAACCCGCAGTTCGCGCAACGGCAGGTCCATGACCGCCTGTTTCCGCCCTCGACGCGCAGCTTCGTCTTCGAGGGCGGCACGCTGCACAATACGAGCTATCTCGCGATACCATTCAACGCGCCGAACAAGCCGGGCGCGGCCGTGGTCGCGAACTTTCTCGAAAGTCCCGAGGCACAGATCGAAAAACAGAAACCGGAGGTGCTCGGCGCTCTGACCGTGCTCGATCCCGAACGACTTTCGGTGGACGAACGTGAAGCGCTGACGATCTCCGCGGGAGCCGCGACCGTTCCGCTCGAAGTGCTGGAGCGCCACCGCATACCCGAGCCGGGCAGCGAGTGGGTCGTCCCGCTGCAACGCGGCTGGCGGGAGCACGTGGCGCGTGAGTGACTCGGCGATCATGCGGCAGCTCCGCCGGCCCGGCGTCCAGACTGCCATCATGCTCGCGCCAGCTCTGACCGTTGTGGGCGCGCTCTTCGCCGGCGGGCTCGCCGACGCGCTGCTGCAGAGCCTCGGCTGGTTTCCGGCGATCGGCCTGCGCGAGCTGGACTTCGACGCCTATAGCCTCGTGCTTGGGGATCCGGCCTTCGTGCATTCTCTGCTGTTGACCTCGTACATCGCGGCCACAGCAACGATCGTCTCGAGCGTGCTTGCGGTCGCGCTCGCGCTGGCGATACGCCGCAGTCCGGTGCGATGGCTGACCCCCGTGCTGCAATTGCCTCTCACCGTCCCGCATCTGCTCGCGGCCGTCGGCATTGCATTGCTGGTTTCCCAATCCGGCCTGATCGCGCGCCTTTTCGCCCTGCTCGGTTTCGTCGACGAGCCGCGCGATTTTCTACCGCTCGTCTATGACCCGTACGCGGTCGGTATCATCCTGACTTATGTCTGGAAAGAAACTCCGTTCGTCATGCTGATCGTGCTGGCGCTGCTCGCACGCGGAACCGACGAGTTGGAAGAGGCTGCGCGCACGCTCGGCGCTACACGCTGGCAATGCCTGCGGCACATTACGCTGCCGCGCATTCTGCCCGGTCTGCTGGCCGCTGGATTTCTGACATTCGCGTTCACGTTCGGCGCGTTCGAGGTGCCCCTGCTGCTCGGCGAGACCTACCCGCCGGCGTTGCCGGTGCTGGCCTGGAACGAATACCGCTCGATCGATCTCGCGGATCGTCCGGCGGCGATGGCGATTGCTGTCATCATCGCCGTCGTAACGGGCGCGTTCGCGCTCTTCCTCGCGCGCTTGTCGCGCAGGCTCGTCTGACATGCGCCGCCCCCGCCCGATAATCCGGAATGTCCCGATTTACTTTGCCGCGTTGCTTGCCTTGTTGCCGCTCCTTCCGGTGGTACTCTGGTCGCTGAGCGGTGAGTGGCGGTTTCCGGCGCTGTGGCCGCAAGACTGGTCGCTTCGCGGGTTCCGCCAGCTCGGCGAGCCGGGCACGCGATTCTTCGAGGCGCTGATCGCAAGCACCGGCATTGCCGTCGCGGTGACCGCCGCGACCCTGGTCGTGGCCCTGCCTGCCGGAATCGCCATCGGCGCGCGCCGTTTTCGCCTGAAAGGCCTCGTGATGCTGATCGTGCTGCTGCCTGTCCTCGTTCCCCCGCTGGCCGCGACGCTCGGCATTCATGGCGCCTTCATCCGTCTGGGTCTCGCGGACATTGCAGCCGGCGTGATCCTCGTGCACCTGATCCCCGCCGTGCCCTACGCTGTGCTGATTCTCGCGAGCGTCTTCGCGTCGCGCAGCGGCGAGATCGAGGCCACGGCGCGTACGCTCGGCGCGAATCCGGCGCAGGTTTTCCTGCACGTGACGCTGCCGCAGGTCGCGCCCGCGCTGGCCGTCGCCGCTCTGCTCGTCTTCCTGATCTCGTGGAGCCAGTACATCCTGACGGTGATCATCGGCGGCGGCAGCGTGGTCACGCTGGCGATGTTGCTGTTCAGCGCTGCATCCGGCAACGATCCGGTCGTCACGGCGGCGCTTGCCGTGGTGTTCGCCCTGCCCGCCGTCGCGGCCTTGCTGCTGGCGCTCCGGTTCCTGCGTCCGTGGGCCGGCAACAGACTGGAAAAGGTCGGATGGGCGCGCGCCTCGAGCTGAACGACCTGTCCTACCGGTATTCCGGCGCAGTCGAGGGCGCGGTAGCCGGCTTGACGCTGACGGTCGAACCGGGCGAGCTCGTCGCACTGCTCGGACCCTCGGGCTGCGGCAAGACGACCACGCTCAAGCTGATCGCCGGACTGCTCGAGCCTTCAGCCGGCGATGTCGCGATGGACAGTCGGTCATTGCTCGGCGTGCCGCCCGAGCGCCGGCACATCGCCATGGTGTTTCAGAAAGGACTGCTGTTCGATCACATGGACGTCGAGGCGAACGTCGGCTTCGGCCTGCGCATGCGCCGCATGCCGCGAAGGCAAGTCGACTCGCGCGTCCGTCGCGCGCTCGAGCAGGTGCAGATGCGCGATTTTGCCCGGCGCTGGCCGCGCGAGCTGTCGGGCGGGGAGCAGCAGCGCATCGCACTCGCCCGCGCACTCGTAACCGAGCCGAGCGTCCTGTTGCTCGACGAGCCCCTGAGCGCGCTGGATGCTTCCTTGCGCGGCGAGATCCGCGAGCTGCTGCTTGCATTGCAACGCGCGGGCGATCACACGACCGTGTTCGTCACCCACGATCAGCAGGAAGCGGTCCGGCTCGGCGACCGCATCGGCCTCATGTCTGCGGGTCGCCTCGCCATGTACGACGTGCCACAGGCATTTTACGATCGGCCGCGAACGCGCGAGATTGCGGAGTTCTTCGGCGCGACGAATTTTCTGGAAGGCGAAGTTTCAGACGGCGTACTCGCCTCGCCGATCGGGAATCTCAAGCTCACCAACGGCGTCGCGCCAGGGCGGCGCACGGTGATGATCAGGCCCGAGTCCGTTCGTCTGGGCGATGGCGAGAATGCATTCGATGCGCGCGTGGTCCAATCGCGTTATCTCGGCACGGCCGTCGAGTGCCGGTTGGCGCTCGAGGCGCATCAGCTGGTCGCAAGTCTACCGTCCGACTCGAAGCTGGCCGCCGGGGACATTGTCACGCTGCGTCTGCCGGCGGAGGCCCTGTGGCCGCTGAATTGAACCGCGCGGTCATACTCGGCAGCGCGTTC
>JBOIDB010000110.1:0-12660 GCA_050740235.1 Gammaproteobacteria bacterium | reverse complement strand
GGCATGTCCCCATTTCCTACCCTCCCTGCTTCGGGCCGGTCAGCGCGGGCAATCGCTCGCCGGGCCGGTCGGTGGCGATAGCCAGGCCCGAGCGGAACGCGGCTGCGGCTTGTTCCGCTTCGCCGAGCGTTTCCAGCAGGCGCCCGTAAAGCTGAAAAGCGAGAGCGCGCGGCCGGATCGCGATGCTCGATTCGAGGTAGCTGCGCGCATTGCCCCACAGCTCGTTGCGCATGGCTACGCGAGCCGCCGCGAGCAGGAGCTCCGGATCGTCGCCGCGCGTCTTGAGCCATTCCTCGACCTGGCTGAGTTGCGCGGCCGGGTCTTCGGTCTCGATATCGCCGTAGAGCAGGATCAGGTCACCGTTCCAGTCCTCCTTGAGGCGTGTGCGCAGAACCTTCTCGGCAGCGACCGCCTGGCCACTGCGGATCAGCGCGCCAATGTAGGCTTCGAGCACCGGCGCGCGCTGCTGGTAAGCGCGAGGCACGGCGCGCCACAGTTCCTCGATGCGCGCCGCATCGGCCGGCGCGGATCCGAGCGCGGCGCGGTGGGCGTGCATGGCCCAATCGTCGAGCACCTCGGGATCGACGGCCCGGCGCCTCGCCAGGCGTGGCAGCAACGCTCGCAGGCTTTCCCAGTCCTGGAGCTCGGCGTACAGGCCGCCGAGCAGGGCCAGGCCGCGCGGCTGATTCGGCGAGCGCTCGTCGAGCCGGCGCAACGTGGCGAGCGCCTGCTCGTGCTGGCCGTCGTCGATCTGCAGCTCCGCCTGCGTGACGAGCACCGCATCCGCCTGGTCGGGCGACTGCTCGTAGGCCATGCGAAGCCAGGCATCGCGCCGCTCGGGATCGCCGAGCGACTGGGCGGCCCGTGCCGCGGCCAGATAGTTCACGACCGGCGTATCGCTCTTGCGCACGCCGCGCGTCACCAGACGCTCGCCCTTCGAGAAATTGCCCTCCGCCATTTCGATGAGGCCGCGCGCGAACACTTCGTGCGCCCTTCGCGCGCGCATGCGGCCGGCGGCTTCGCCGAGCCGTCGCGGGGCCGCGAGGAGCCGGACGGCAAGCCGGATCGCGACATAGGTCAGTAGGAGAATCAGCAACAACGCCGGCACCGACATCTCGACGATGTAGCTGCCCACGTCGATGAGCACGTAACCCCTGTCGGCCATCAGCCAGTGCGCCCCGAGCGCGCCGGCGAGCAGCGCCACGATGACGACGGCGCCGAGCTTCATATCGGGTCCTGGTCGTCCGCGTCGTCCACCGCGCTGTCGCCGCCGACATCGCGCAGTGCGGCCAGCGAGCCGGACAGATCGGGAAGCTCCGGTTGGAGCTTCAATTCGGCCAGCTTTTCGAGCCTTTCGGTGACCCTGACGATGCGCGTGCGATCGGTTTCGAAGTAGGACTCCAGCCATTCACGGGCCTGGCGCAAGCTGGCCGTGAAATTGGCCTCGTCCCCGCGCAGCAAGGCCAGGCGCGCCGTCTCGAGCTGCAGGCGCAAATTCTCCCTCAGGAAATACTCCTGCTCGGGCGCGAGCATCGGCGCCGCGTCCTCGTCGGTGCGGCGTACGCTGACGAGACTTTTCAACGCGCCGCGCACGGCAGCCCACGTCCGGCTCCAGAATCCCGGTTCCTCGACCGGCTCGTCGCCCGCCGCCATCACGGTGTCTTCGTCGCGCACGGCGAGCGGCAGCTCGTCGACGCGCGACGCCAGACGGCCGAGCCGCAGGGCAATCCCCTCGACGTCGATTTGCGGCAGCGCTTCGAGCGCGTCGATTTCCGTGCCGACCTGCTCGCGAACCGGCGTGTAGGCCGGATCGTCGAGCGCGCGCAGGCGATCGTCCGCGATACGCAATGCCGCGAGCGCCGTGACCGGATCGCGAGCGAGCTGCGCGGCGCGGTTCGCCATACGAAGGTATTGCTCGATTTCCGTGCGCAACAAGGCTTCGCGGGCCGTGCTCGACAGCCCCCTGCGCTCCTCGAGCGCCCGCTCCGTAGCGCGCAGGCCGCGACCGAGAGCGTCGATCTCCCGGCCGCGCGAGGCGATCGACTCGTCGACCTCCGCGTCGTGACGCGCAAGCTGCTCGAGCACGCTGGCCTGGTTCTCGAGCGCCGTGCGGACCTGCGCCAGCGCATCGTCGAGACCGGCCCGCCCCTGCTCGCGAGCTTCATCGGCGCGCTCGGCCTCCCACCAGAGGTATCCGGCCGCCGACAGGGCCAGGACAGCGAGCAGCAACGCGACGGGAGCGAGGATCGAGCGGCGCGCGGGTGGGGCACGCATGGCGTCCGCTTCGCCGATATCCTCCGCCGGACGATGCGGCGCTATCGTTTCCTGATCCGCGGCGGGGTGGTCATCGGCAGGAACTTCTTCGTCCGTGGGAGGCAGGTGATCGTTCGACGTCCGGTCGTCCTTATTCTCGGTCATGTGTTTCCTCAGGCTTGCGGCCGCGCCAATCGACCAGGGCCGCGACGAGCGAGCGCGCGTCCGGTCCCGTGGCGATGACGGAGGGGGCGAAATGCCCCAGGCTCTGAGCGGCGCAATTCACCCGCGCGCTCGAGGTCAGGATCGTCGATCGACGGATGGATTCCGTCGCGGCGTCGCCGAGCAGTTCGTGCAGCCTGGCCAGCGATTCCACACTCGTCGCGACGACGACGTCGATTTCCCTGCGCCGCCAGCGCGCCGTCAGTGTAGCGATATCGTGCTCGTTTACATAGGGCGCGCGGCGCGCGTACACGTCGAATGCATGGATCTCGGCGCCGCGTGCGGCGAGCTCGGACGCAAGCAGCTCTCGTCCCGGACCGCCGCGCATAATCGCAATGCGCAGCCCCGCAACCTGGTTCAAGTCCGGCTCCCCGAGCAGATCTTCACTGGTGTGGCCGCGGGCCGGGCGCACATCGACAGGCAGGCCGGCCGCCTCGAGCGCGCCGGCAGTCGAACGCCCGATCGCCGCAACCTTCGGCCGACTCGCCAGTCCGAGCACCAGCCCGGCACCATGCGCCACGGCATTCGGGCTGATGAAGATCGCCAGATCGATCGGCTGCAAGGCGTGCAATGTCTCGCGCAGCTCGTCGAGCCCGGGCACCGATTCGATTACGATCGTCGGAAACGCTATGACCGTCGCACCTTCGGCCTCGAGCATGCGACAGAGCGGCGCTGCCTGCGCCGCCGGCCGCGTGACCAGCACGCCGAGGCCGGCGAGGGGCTTCATGCCCCGTTCCGGGCGTCAAAGCGCATCGCAGTCGCGGAGGATTTCGGCGCCGCCGGCGGCGAGCAGCTCTGCGGCGAGCGTCTCGCCGATGCACTCGCAATCTGCTGCGGCGCCGCCCCGCTCGCCGCTAACGGCCCGGCTGCCGTCGGGCATGCCGATGTAGCCGCGCAACAGCAATTCGTCACCATTGATCACAGCGTAACCCCCGATCGGCGACTGGCAGCTGCCGCCGAGCGCAGCCGCAAAGATCCGCTCGGCGGTCAGGCACGCTCGCGTCGGCGGATGCTCGAGCGCGGCGAGCAGGCCCGCCAACTTCCTGTCCCCGGCCCGGCACTCGATGCCGATGATGCCTTGGCCGATGGCCGGGAGGCAGATATCGGGCGACAGGCGCTCCGAGATGCGGCCCGCCAGGCCCAGCCGTTCGAGACCCGCGGCGGCCAGCACGATGGCGGCGAAGCGGCCTTCATCCAGGCGTTTGACGCGAGTGTCCACGTTGCCGCGCAACGGCTGCACGCTCAGGTCGGGCCGCAACCGTCGGAGCTGGCTCTGCCGGCGCAGGCTCGAGCTGCCGAGCGGCTCGCCGGCCGGCAGCGCCGCGAGGCTCGCGTATCGATTCGACAGGAAGGCATCGCGCGGGTCCGCACGCGCGAGAACCGCGGCGATGGAGAAGGCAGCGGGCATCTCGGCGGGCACGTCCTTCATCGAATGCACTGCCACATCAGCGCGACCGTCGAGAATCGCCGTCTCGAGATCCTTGATGAACAGTCCCTTGCCGCCCATTCGGGTGAAGCTCGCGCCACTCAGGCGATCGCCCTGCGTCGTCATCGGCGCGAGCTCGATGCGCAGCTCCGGGTGCGCGGCGCGCAGCAGCTCGCGCACGTGGGTCGCCTGCCAGAGCGCGAGGCGGCTCGCGCGCGTCGCGACGCGGATGAGTACTCCGCCCGCGTCGCTCATCGCCGGCGCAGCCGCCTGCGCAAGTCACCGGCCAGTCGCCGGCTGACGGCGAGCTGGGCGTCGCAACCCTTGATTCGCGCGACATAGGCGCCTTCGGCCGTTTTCTCGATCGCCTCGAGGTGCGCGACGGCAACCAGCGCATTGCGGTGGATCCGCGCGAAGCTGTCCGGGAACTCCGCTTCGAGGTCCTTCAGCGATTCGTCGATCAGCTCTTCGCCGCGCCTGTGGCGCACCGTCACGTATTTCTGGTCGGCGGTGAAATACAGCACGTCGCGGATCGGTATCAGGCGCAGCTCGTCGCGCACGCGCGCGCAAATGTGGCCCCGCGGCTGCACCCTCGCAGTGGAATCGAGCTTCGTGAGCTGGGGGCGCGAGAGGCGTCTCGCATGCGCGAGCGCGCGCTCGAGCCGCGGCAGGCGCACGGGTTTCAGCAGGTAGCCGATCGCCTGCGCTTCGAAGGCGTCCACGGCGTATTCGTCGTAGGCCGTCGTGAAGATGACCGCCGGCGGCTGCTCGAGCACGCTCAGGTGGCGCGCCGCTTCGACGCCGTCCATGCCCGGCATGCGGATATCCATCAGCACGACGTCCGGCCGCTCGCGGGCGCAGAAATCGAGCGCCTCCTGGCCGTTGCCGGCCTCGCCGGTCACGGACCAGCCGTCCAGCTCGTCGAGCAGTCGCGCGAGGCGCTCGCGCGCGGGCGGCTCGTCGTCGACGATCAGCACGTTCACGCAACGTCCTCGACATGAGGAAACTCGAGCGTGACACGATATTCGCCGTCGACGCGGTCGGCGTGCAGGCTGGCGCGCGCGCCGTAGCTGAGCTGCAGGCGCTCGCGGATGTTGGCCAGCGCCAGGCGGTTGCCCTCGCGCTCGCTCGGCGCCGCATCGCCGGGAATCGGGTTGGAGACGCTGATCCGGATGCGCCCGTCGCGTAAGCCGCCCGCGACGATAACCGTGCCGCCTTCGGGCAGCGGCTCGATGCCGTGATAGATCGCGTTCTCGATGAGCGGCTGCACGATCAGGCTGGGCACGCGTGCGCGCATCGGCAGCGACGCGACATCCCACTCGACCTGAAGGCGCTCGCCGAGACGCAGCTGCTCGATGCGTTGATAAATGCGCGCCACCTCCAGCTCTTCCTTGAGGCGGATCGGTGCCTGCGCGTCCTTGAGCGTGGCGCGGAACAGGTCGGCCAGGTCCTCGACGGCCTCCTCGGCGCGCGCCGGGCTCGTGCGCGTCAGGGCTGCGATGGTGTTCATGCTGTTGAAGAGGAAGTGCGGGCGGATGCGCGCCTGCAACGCGTGGATGCGCGAGCGCGCCTCCATCTGCACGTTCCGCTTCCATTCGTGAGCGACGTAGAAGTAACGCAGGATGAGCGCGCTGACGATCGCGCTGATCGCGAGATTGGCGGCGAGGAAGCGCCCATGACGCTCGGGAAACAAATCGCGGAAGCTCGATGGATCGATGCCGTGCCAGTAACGACCGAGCCACCACGCGACCTCGGAGACGAGCACCGTGCTGAGGAGCAGCAGGCCGAAGGACAGCGCCGCCGCGGTGGCCACGCTCAATCGGGCCAGCATCGACCGCGCGGAGCAGAGCAGGGCGGCGCTCGTCAGGGCGATCCAGAGCAGGAACAGCGACGTGCGCGCGAGATCGGAAAAGAATGCGGCGGCGGAACCGTAGCGCGCCAGCGTCAGCATGATCGCGACGAGCTCCGCGATCAGCACGATCGCGAACACCATGCGCGCCGCGCAGAAATCCGGAAGGAAGAAACTCTGCTCGGCGGCGGGACGGCGCGCCATCAATCGCGACTGTCGGCGTTTTCGAACATCGCCGACTTGAGCCGGTAGAGGCTCGAGATGTCCTCGTCGCCGTGCTCGTCGGCCAGCAGCCGGCGGTAATGGTGCAGCGTCATCTCGACGATCGGCATCTGCACGCCGTCGCGCGCGGCCATGGCGCGGCAGATTTCCAGGTCCTTTCGATGCAGCTCGACCTTGAAGCCGAGCGGGTATCGGCCCTCGACCATGTTCGGCCCGCGATGCGTGAGGAACCAGCTTGCCGCCGCGCCGTTGCGCAGGGCGTCGATGACGCGCGACAGGGGCAGACCCTGCGCGGCCGCGAACGCGAGCGCCTCGCTGACCGCCTGATTGATGCCGGCCACCATGATCTGGTTGGTCGCCTTGGTGGCCTGGCCGGCGCCGACCGGGCCCACGTGATGCACGTGGCGGCCGAGGACTTCGAGCAGCGGCCGCGCGCGTTCAAAGGCCGCTGCATCACCGCCGGCCATGATGGCGAGCGTGCCGTCGCGCGCGCCTTCCGTGCCGCCGCTGACGGGGCAGTCGAGAAATGCCGCGCCCGTCGGCGCGAGCCGGCGCGCGGCCTCGCGCGCGGTCTCCGCCGCCACCGTCGAGCAGTCGATAACGGCCTTTTCGGCGGAAAGACCTTCGCGCAAGCCATCGACTACCGCCAGAACATCCACGTCCGCGGAAACGCACAACACGACGGCGTCGCAGAAACTTGCAAGCGAGGCGAGGTCGGTGAATGCCTGAACACCGAACTCGGTCGCGAACCGCGCGGCGGTCGCGGCGGTGCGGTTGTGAATGCCCGCCAGCATGCCGGCGCGCGCAAGATTGCGCGCCATGGGCCCGCCCATGGCGCCCAGCCCGACGAATCCGGCTTTCATTCCGCGTTGCCGCGAAGTGGGGACATTCCTGATTCCGCGTGATGCGAAATCAGGAATGCCCCCAGATGTCTCAGCCGCACCACTCGTCCACGTCAAGCCGCGCGTCGGCGCGCGCAGCGTCGAGCTCCTCGTCGCTCAGGTATTCGCGGCCGCCGTCCTCCTGCGGACGATACAGGCGATGCGCTGTATCGTAAGTTTGCAGGCGCTGGCGTGCCGTTTCGCAGTTCACCGCGCGCTGCGCGGCGATATCGGCCTCGGCGCTCGCCTGTTCGGCCGCCTGCGCGGACTCCTGCCCCTCGCGTACGCCGCGTGCGGCAGTGAGCGCAGCGGCCCGCTCCTGCTGGTCGCGGATGCGCGCAGCATCGGTGGGCCTGGACTCGACGTCCAGCCGTTCGGCGTTGCGCGCCGGTCGGTCGCTGTAGTGCACCTGGCCGTCGGCATCGACCCAGCGGTACACGTCCGCCGCCGCGATGGTCGCGGCGGCGGACAAAAGGATCAGGACGGTCGTGCGTAGCATGGGCGTCACCTGATGAGTCGGCCCGGATCACAGCGCCTCGGCGTCGATTTCCCCCGTGCGGATCCGGATCGCCTGTTCGAGATCGGAGACGAAGATCTTCCCGTCGCCTATTTTACCGGTGCGCGCCACGTGGATGATAGCCTCGATGACCTGCTCCAGAAGCGCATCGTCGATGGCCAGCTCGAGCTTCATTTTCGGCAGAAAATCGACCACGTACTCGGCACCGCGATAAAGCTCAGTGTGCCCCTTCTGGCGGCCGAAACCTTTGACCTCCGTCACGGTTATGCCCTGCACGCCGATCTCGCCGAGCGCCTCCCGGACGTCATCCAGCTTGAAGGGCTTGATGATGGCGGTCACCATTTTCATGCGGCGGCTCCGAAGTTTCGCGCGGGGCAGGTTGCGTGGTCGCGCAGGATGCTACCCTTGAAACTCCGACGCGGAAAGGACGATTGTCCTCATGCCGAACCTGGGTTTCACGGAGTTTCCCCAATGAACCGAAGAACAGGCTTCGATCCGGGCATCATCGACGACCTCGCGCGACGTTTGCATGACGCAGTGCCGCAGGCGATGCGCGACATGCAGGAGGACCTCGAGCAGAACTTCAAAGCCGTGCTCCAGTCGGCGCTGGCCCGGCTCGACCTCGTGACGCGCGAGGAATTCGACGTGCAGGCTGCCGTGCTCGAACGGACGCGACAGAAGCTGGATGCGCTGCAGCAGCGCCTCGACGATCTGGAAGCCCGCAACGCCTCGACCTCTTCACCACTCCGGTAGGGTAGGGAACGGCTGTCCCGCCTATTGACATCCCTTATATTTCCATTATATTGGAAATATGGAAAGGAAAGACGCCATCGAGATTCTCGCGGGACTGAGTCAGGAAACTCGCCTGGACATCTATCGACTGCTCGTCCAGCGCGGGCCCGAGGGGCTGCCGGCCGGCCGCATCGCCGAACGGCTCGATCTGCCGGCCGCCACGCTGTCTTTTCACCTGGCGCATCTGGAACGTTGCGGGCTGCTCGATGCCCGACGGGCCGGCCGGTCGATCATCTATTCGGCCAACTTCGCGACCATGGATGCGCTGATGGCTTTTCTGTCCGAGAACTGCTGCCGGGAGAGCGCCTGCTGCGCCCCCGGCGCATCGAATTTGTCATTACACGGCGAGCCCGAGCGCTCGCGGGAGTCATCGTCATGAAACGCCTGCACGTCCACGTCGCGGTCGCCGATCTCGATCGGTCGATTCGCTTCTACTCGACCCTGTTCGGCAGCGAGCCGACCGTGTCGAAGCCCGATTACGCCAAGTGGCTGCTCGACGATCCGCGCGTGAACTTCGCCATCTCCGGACGCGCGCATACGCCGGGCATCAATCATCTCGGCATTCAGGTCGACAGCCGCGAGGCGCTCGAGGAAATCACCGCCCGCCTGCATGCGGCGGAAGCAGCGACTCAGGAACAGGAGGCAGCGAGCTGCTGTTACGCCCGTTCGCACAAGACCTGGAGCGAAGATCCGCAGGGCGTGAGCTGGGAGACGTTCTACACGTACGGTGAAGCTACCGTCTACGGCGACGACGATCGCGACGCATCCGAACCGAGGCTCACGGGCAGCGCATCGACTCAAACTGCCAGTGCGTGTTGCCGCCCGGCGGCCTGAGCAAACGCGCGAGCCGTTCGAACGCATCAAATATCCGCATTCTGCCGACCTTTGCCCCTGTGCCCCGGGTGGCTACGCATGTTGACTGGAGCGGGCGAGGCCGGAATCACAATGGATGCAGAAAATCGCGGAGGCTTTTTCGCGCGCGCAGAACGGGCTGGAGGCGCCGCTGGTCCGGGTGCAGGCGCACCTGACCGGCGGCCTGCCGCGCTTTTCCGTGGTCGGGCTGCCGGAGAAGGCGGTCAACGAGAGTCGCGATCGCGTGCGCTCGGCGATCATGAACGGCGGGTTCGAGTATCCGAAAGGACGCATCACCGTAAATCTCGCGCCGGCCGACCTGCCGAAGGAGGGCGGGCGTTTCGACCTGCCGATCGCCGTCGGCATTCTCGCTGCATCCCGACAGCTTGAGGTCGATTCGCTCGCGGAATGTGAGCTCATCGGCGAGCTGACGCTGACCGGCGATCTGCTGCCGGTGCGCGGGGCGTTGCCGGTGGCGCTGCGCACGCGGGATTGCGGGCGCGCGTTGATACTCCCTGCGCCGAATGCGGACGAAGCCGCGCTCGTCGAGCGGCTCGACGTTCGTCCGGCCAGCCACCTGCTCGAGGTTTGCGCACACTTCTCCCTCGACCGGAAACAACTCGAGCGCCATCCAACCGCGCAGCGTGACGGCGAGCTGCCCGCCTACCCGGATCTGGCCGAGGTGCGCGGGCAGCAGCAGGCCAAGCGCGCGCTGGAGATTGCCGCCGCCGGCGGTCACAACCTGCTGATGATCGGGCCACCCGGCACCGGCAAGAGCATGCTGGCTACGCGACTGAACGGAATTCTGCCGCCGCTCAGCGACGAGGAGGCGCTCGAGACCGCATCGGTGCGTTCGATCGCCGGCTACCCGATCGATGCTTCACGCTGGCGCGCGCGTCCGTTCCGTTGTCCGCACCACACGGCTTCCGGTGTGGCGCTGGTGGGCGGCGGCTCGGTGCCGCGGCCCGGCGAGATATCGCTGGCGCACAACGGTGTGCTGTTCCTCGACGAATTGCCGGAATTCAGCCGTCACGTGCTCGAGGTGCTGCGCGAGCCGATCGAATCGGGCCGCATCATGATCTCGCGCGCGGCGCGGCAGGCGGAATTTCCGGCGCGTTTCCAGCTCGTCGCGGCCATGAACCCCTGCCCGTGCGGCTTCCTCGGCGATCCCGCCGGGGACTGCGGCTGCACCGCCGAGCAGGTGCTGCGTTATCGCGCGCGCATCTCCGGGCCGCTCATCGACCGTATCGACCTGCACGTCGAGGTGCCGCGGCTGCCGCCGGGCGCGCTGCGCAATCCGCCCGATCCAGCGGAGGCGAGCGAGAGCGTAGCGGCGCGCGTGCTCACGGCACGTGAACGGCAGCTCGCGCGCTCCAGCGTCATCAACGCGCATCTGAACGCGGGTGAGCTCGCCGGCGCGTGCCGGCTGGACGAGGCGTCGACCCGCCTGCTCGACGAGGCGATCGAAAAGCTCGGCCTCTCGGGCCGCGCCTATCACCGCATCCTGAAAGTCGCCCGGACCATAGCCGATCTCGCCGCGCATGAGCACATCGGCTTGCAGCATGTCGCCGAGGCGATTTCGCTGCGGCGGCTGGACCGCCGTTGCAGGGGGTGACGGCGCCTCACGGCTCGTCGCTGCAGCCCATGCACTCGAGCAGCACGTTGGCCGCATCCTCGATGATTCGCACCCGCTCGTCCGGCATCGTGGCGAAGCGATCGGCCAGGACGCGCAGGCGCCGGTCGCGCGCCTGTGCCATGATCCGGCGGCCGTGCGGCGTGGCGCGGATCAGGCTGACGCGCGCGTCGGCCGGATCGCTCTGCCGCTCGATCAGGCCTTCGGCCTCGAGGCGCTTGACGAGCAGCGACATCGTCGGCTTGCTGACCTGCTCGGCCGCGGCGAGCGCCGTGATCGAGACCGGTCCGCCGTACACGATGACCGACAGCGCCGAGAGCTGTGCCGAACCGAGCCCTGACTTGACGTCTTCCTGCCGCACGTGGCGCAGCAGAACGATCGCGGCCGGATGGATCGCCTCCGCCGCTGCAATCGCCCGCTTCATCGACATGATTGCCGCCCTCCGAGCGTACGGATATACTTAGTATGCCTAACTAACTATATCGAGACGGACGATGAAAGCAAGCCCTGAATTGCTCGCTGCCGTGGAAACCGGCGACGGGAAGACGCTGACGAGGCTCCTGGAATCACAGCCGGACCTCGGCGAAGCCCGCACGAGCGCCGGCATCTCGATCATCCTGCACGCGCTCTACCATCGCCAGGCGGAGTTTGCACACATGCTCGCGCGGTCAGTCGCGTCGCTCGACGTGCACGAAGCCGCTGCGCTGGATGCAGTGGACGAGCTGGAAGCAGGTCTGGCGCGGGATCCGCCGGCGGCGCGCGGATTCTCCGCGGACGGCTTCACGCCACTGCATTACGCAGGCTTCTTTGCGGCCCGCGGCGCTCTCGAGACATTGCTCGTTCGTGGCGCCGATGTGCGCGTGAGGAGCGACAATTCCAGCCGGGTCACGCCCCTGCACAGCGCCGCCGCGGCCGGCGATGCCGCGATCGTACAGCGCCTGCTGCAAGCAGGAGCGGAGGCCGATGCGCGTCAGGCGGGCGGCTACACGGCACTGATGAGCGCCGCGCATGCCGGCAACGGGCCGATGGTCGACGTGCTTATGGCCGCGGGCGCGTCCGCGTCACTCAGGGATGACGCCGGCAGGAGCGCTGCCGATCTGGCCGAGGAGGCGGGATATGGGGAACTGGCCGGGCGGTTGCGAGGGGCGGGCTGATTCGCGGAAGGCATCGCGCGGGATGCCGCGATCGATTCGGCTATTGCGCCTGCTCCACCATGTAATCGACGGCGCCGCTTACTTCCTCGTCGGACAAGTCGGTGCGGCCGCCCTTCGGGGGCATATAACCGGATTGCCCCTGGTAACCTTCGATGGCGTGCTGGTGAAGAATCTCCATGCCCTGCTCGATGCGCGGTCCCCATGCAGCCTGATCGCCGATCTTCGGAGCGCCGGCCGCGCCGGTGGCATGACAGGCGAAGCAGGCGCTGTTGTAGACCTGCGGGCCGGACATCACCGTCTCGGCGGGTTGCGGCTGAACAGCAGCGGCGGCGGGCGCCGCCTGATCCGGGCTCGGCGGCTCCTCGCCGGTGAGCGCGACGCGGCCGACGGGGTCGATGCGCTGCGCGAGTTGTGCCTCCACGGCCTCGTTCTCCGCCAAGTAGGCGACCTGGGTATTCGCGCCGATAACCCGCGCGATGATGTAGATGATCGCCGAGAACGCAACCAGCGCGCCGAGGATCAGCATGAAGGTGTCGAAGAAAACGCGGTCCTCGTGTCGGCTCTCGGTCACGCAGTCTGCTCCGCAGGGAGGTCGGCCTCGATGAGGCGCGCAGTATATCGGCAATGCCAGAGGCCATAAAGGCAGTGCGACATGGACGCGCCCGCGGGTCGGCGGGTATCATAAACGGCCCACCACGCGGCGAGTCCTGTCGCTGGCTAATCCTCGGGAATGCGCCCGTAGCTCAGTTGGATAGAGTGTCGGCCTCCGAAGCCGAAGGTCACAGGTTCGAATCCTGTCGGGCGCGCCATTTAATCAAGGTCTATACCGGGCACATGGTTTACAGCTCATTCCGGCCCC
>JBOIDB010000109.1:0-2072 GCA_050740235.1 Gammaproteobacteria bacterium | reverse complement strand
ACCGGCAGCTCGCCGTCGAGAAATGCGGAAATCTGGTCTCTGATTTTGTCACTCACGGGCAGGCCCCTCACTTGAGCAATGGCCGCAGTCGTTTGTCGATCGCCTCGCGGGCGCGGAAGATGCGCGAGCGCACCGTCCCCACCGGGCATTCCATCGTCTGCGCGATCTCCTCGTAGCTCATGCCTTCGAGCTCGCGCAGGATGATCGCCGTGCGCAGGTCCTCCGGCAGCAGGTCGATCGCCTTGTTGACGGTCGCCTTGATCTCCTCGGTCAGCACCAGCCCTTCGGGCGTATCCGAGTGCTTCAGACGTGCCTGCATGTCGTATTGTTCCGGATCCTGTATGTCCAGGTCATAGTCCAGCGGCCGCCGGCGGGCGGCAACCAGATGGTTCTTGGCCGTGTTGATGGCGATTCGATACAGCCACGTGTAGAACGCGCTGTCGCCCCGGAACGACGGGATCGCACGATACGCCTTCAAGAACGCGTCCTGAGCCACATCCATCGCCTCCGCGGGATCGCGAACGTAGCGCATGATCAGCTTGATGATCTTGTGCTGATATTTCAGCACCAGCAGATCAAATGCCGACTTGTCGCCCTGCTGGACCCGTTCGACCAGCATTTGGTCGTTCGCTCTGTTACCCACCCGGGCAAGTCCTTTCATCGCTGCCGGGCGGGTCCCTTCGCCACCTTCATAGACCGATCCCCCGTAGGAAAGTTCGCGTCGATATACGGGCTTTTCGCGTTTTGTGACCCGATTCCGCTGCCCATCTTATCAGGACGTCGAAAAAGCCATCCATGGCTTTTTAAACCCCCTTCAGAACAGCTTATCGGCCGCGAAGCGCAATCGCACGCGCAAACGGCGCAACGCCCGTTGATCGACTGCGTCGGCGGCGAGAAATGCGCGATGCCTGGCCCCACGATCGTCGCGCCAGCTGAGCGCCACGAGCGGCAGTGCGACGCGACTGTCGCGCGACAGTTGCGCGCTGAACGTGTTGCCGCCGCCGTCGGTCAGGCGCCAGGTGCCGGCAGGGTCGAGCTCGATGTGGACTATGCTGCGGCGGCCGTTGCGCAGACCCAAAGTACGAACGATATCGTAACCATATACGGCGATCGCGAGCAGCATGGCCAGCTGCATCGCGAGCGGCAGCGGAAGCTGCATCACGGCGATGACACCGAGCGCATGCAGGCCGCAGACGATTGCGGCGAGACGCGGCGAAACGGCGTTATCTATGCGGATCGGCAGCGAGAATCCGCGCGACGACATCCGCCTTCTCCGGTTCGGGCGCGGTAAGCCGGCCCATCAGATAATCGATCAGCACGGGGTCCGGCAGCTCGAGAAGCTCCTGGAACGCGGCGCGCTCGGCAGGGCCCGCCTGCGCGTACCGCCAATCCATATAGCGGTCGAGCAGCACGTCGAGCTCGCGCATGCCGCGCCGGCAGCGCCATCGGACGCGAGAGCGCTCCTCTCTCCCGCCGCCGTCACTGGAGGCGTTCGATGAGGAGCTTCTTGGTCTCGGCGATCGCACGGGCCGGATTCAGGCCCTTGGGGCAGGTTTTCGTGCAGTTCATGATCGTGTGGCAGCGATACAGGCGGAACGGATCCTCCAGGGCGTCGAGCCGTTCGCCGGTCGCCTCGTCGCGGCTGTCGACGAGCCAGCGGTAAGCCTGCAGGAGAATCGCCGGGCCCAGATAGCGATCGCTGTTCCACCAGTAGCTCGGACAGGCCGTCGAGCAGCACGCGCAAAGAATGCAAGCGGCCGGCATGTCGATCTTCTCCTGATCGGCCTTCGACTGCAGGCGCTCGCGGCCGGCCGGCGGCGGCGAGCGGGTCTGCAGCCACGGCTCGATCGATGCGTACTGCGCATAGAACATCGTCATGTCCGGCACCAGGTCCTTGACCACCTGCATGTGCGGCAGAGGGTAGATCTTGATGTCGCCCCTGCAGTCGGCGACGGCGCGCGTGCAGGCCAGCGTGTTCTCGCCGCCGATGTTCATCGAGCAGGAGCCGCAGATGCCCTCGCGGCAGGAGCGCCGGAAGGTCAGCGTCGGATCGATCTCGTCCTTGATCTTGA
>JBOIDB010000108.1:0-4433 GCA_050740235.1 Gammaproteobacteria bacterium | reverse complement strand
CCGTCGGTCAGCGTAACGAGAACGCCATCTGCTTCCAGCGCATTCAGGTCACCAGATACCTCGTCGTTCCGGCGAAAGCCGGAATCCAGTGTTTCCGGGACTCTGGACACCGGCTTCCGCCGGTGCGACGAATCACTTGGTGCCCCTCGGGTTCCTGCGCCCTTTTTCAATGGCGACTGAGCAAGCAGACTCAGGATCGCGTCCGCGGGGCCGAGCGAGCCGTGCACGAGCACTTGTCCCGGCGGCTCGGCACGCGCGGCGGTCCGCGGCTTCGGCGGGGCGACGCCGTCGCCGTGGCGATAGAAGCCCCGGCCCGACTTGCGTCCGAGGCGCCCCGCGTCTACGAGCGCCTGCTGCACGACCGACGGGCGGAAGCGCGAGTCCTGGTAATACGCCTCAAAAACCGAGCGCGTGACCGCGAGGTTGACGTCGACGCCGATCAAGTCGATCAGCTCGAACGGCCCCATGCGGAAGCCGCCGCATTCGCGCATGACGGCATCGATCGTCGCCGCATCTGCCGCCTGCTCGGTGAGCGCGCGCAGCCCTTCGGCATAAAAGCCGCGCGCGACGCGATTGACGATGAAGCCGGGCGTGGAGGCGGCAAGCGCCGGTACTTTGCCCCAGGCTTCGACGGTCGCGCGCAGCGTGTCAACAGTGGCCGGCGAAGTCGCAATGCCCCTGACGATCTCGACCAGCCGCATGACCGGCGCCGGATTGAAAAAATGCATGCCGGCCAGGCGTTCCGGGTGCTTGAGGCCGGCGGCGATGGCCGTGATGGACAGCGACGACGTGTTCGAGGCGAGAATGGTTTCAGACTCGACACGCTTCTCCAGCTCGGCGAACAAAGCGCGCTTCGGCTCCAGCGCCTCGACGATCGCCTCGATCACCAGGCCGGCGCCTGAGAGCCCGTCGAGCGTCTCGCAGATTCGGATGCGCGCGCCGATCGCGCCGCGGTCATGACTGGCTATGCGCCCCTTGTCGGCTAGCCTGTCCAGATCCGCATCGATCTGCGTTCGCGCGCGCGCCAGCGCCGCTGCATCCTGATCGTACAGCAGCACGTCGTGAGCGGCGCGGGCCGCGACCTGCGCGATGCCCGCGCCCATCGTCCCGGCGCCGACGACCGCGACGGGCGTGCTCTTCGGCAGCGCCGGCATCAGCGGCCCTTGAACTGCGCGGCGCGCTTCTCGAGAAAAGCGTGCACGCCTTCGCGATAATCCTCGGTGCGTCCGGCGCGGCGCTGCAGCTCCTTCTCGAGCTCGAGCTGCGCGTCGAGATCGTTCCGCCAGGATGCGCGGATGGCCTGCTTGATGAGCGCGAGCCCCGCCGTCGGCTGCGTCGCCATGTGCTTGCCGAGTCGCGTGGCCTCTTCGAGCAGCAGCGCATCGTCCACGCACTTCCAGATGAGCCCCCAGTGCGCGGCGGTGTCGGCGTCGATGGCATCGCCGAGCAGCGCCAGGCCCATCGCGCGCGCATGGCCGACGAGGCGCGGCAGGTGATACGTGCCACCACTGTCGGGAATGAGCCCGATCTTGCAGAACGCCTGGATGAATTTGGCCGAGCGCGCGGCGATGACGATGTCGCAGGCGAACGCGAGGTTCGCGCCCGCGCCCGCAGCCACGCCGTTCACGGCGCAGATCACCGGCTTCTCGAGACCGGCGATTCGGCGGATCAGCGGGTTGTAGTTCTTCTCGATGGAAACGCCGAGATCCGGCGGTGCGTCGCCCGGCTGCACCGAGCGATCGCTCAGATCCTGCCCGGCGCAGAAACCCCGCCCGGCGCCGGTAATGAGCACGCAGCGTGCCGCGTCGTCCGCGGCCGCCGCATCGAGCGCGTCGCGCAGCTCGGCGTGCATTTCCACGTTGAACGAATTCAGCCGCTCGGGACGGTTGAGCGTGATCGTGACCAGCCCGTCCGCGAAGGCGTGCTCGATCGTCGTGTAACTCATGCGAGATTTCCGGACGCGTTCCGGGCAGACACGTTCTTGATAAAGAAGGACCGGCCGGCCATACTATTTAGCGCGATTCGAGGTGTCAAATACCTCCCCTTGTCGTTCCGGCGCAAGCCGGAATCCAGTCGAATAATTGCCTTTTTTCAATCGACTATCCGACGGCGGCGTCAGGTTCATTGTATTTCTCTTTCGGCCGGAACGACGCGCCGGAAAAACGGCTTTAGAGGTCCCGCATGAGCACCGCATTCTTCGAGCGCCACTACCAAACCCTCCAAAACGCCATCAAAGCCACCCGCGATCGTACTTACTGGAGCGCCTACTCCGAGCGCCCGAGCCCGAAAGACTACGGCGAGACTGCGGCGCAGGACGGCCAGGCTGCCTTCGAGGCACGGCTCGGCAAGCCCTTTTCGCTCGAGCAGCCCGGCACCGTCGGCCAGGTCGGCAACGAGCGCTCGCCCTACGGCCGCAATCTTCGCATCAAATACCCGAAAGTCGATCTCGACGCGCTGCTGGCGAGCGTCGAGGAGGCGCGACAGGATTGGGCCAGGGCGAGCGTCGACACGCGCGCGGGCGTCTGTCTCGAGATTCTCGACCGCATCAACAAACGCAGCTTCGAGATGGCGCACGCGGTCATGCACACGACAGGGCAGGGCTTCATGATGGCCTTCCAGGCTGGAGGTCCGCACGCGCAGGACCGCGCGCTCGAGGCGATCGCGTACGCATACGAAGAGATGAAGCGCACCCCGGCGACGGCGCACTGGGAAAAGCCGCAGGGCAAGCATGATCCGCTGCGCATGGAGAAGCATTATCACGTCGTGCCGCGCGGCATCGGCCTGGTCATCGGCGTCTCGACGTTTCCGACCTGGAACAGCTATCCGGCGATTTTCGCCGATCTCGCCACCGGCAACGCCGTCATCGTCAAGCCGCATCCCGGCGCGGTGCTGCCGCTCGCGATCACCGTGGAGATCGCCCGCGAAGTCCTGCGCGAGGCCGGCTTCGACCCGAACGTGATCACGCTCGTGGCTGATACCAGGGCTTCGCCGGTGACAAAAAAGCTGGCGACGCGGCCAGATATCGGCTTGGTCGATTTCACCGGCAGCTCCGCCTTCGGCGAATGGCTCGAAAAGAACGTGCGCGCGCCGGTGTTCACGGAGAAGTCCGGGGTCAACAGCATCGTCATCGACAACACGGACAATCTGAAGGGCATGGCGAACAATCTCGCGTTCACATTGAGCCTCTACTCCGGTCAGATGTGCACGTCGCCGCAGAACCTCTTCGTGCCGGCCGGCGGCATCGAGACCGACGAAGGTCACAAGAGCTTCGACGAGGTCGCCGCGGCGATCACGGGCAGCATCGAGAAATTGCTCAGTGACGACACACGCGCCGCGCACATTCTCGGTGGCATCCAGAGCGACGCGACGGAGAAACGGATCGGCGAGGCGGCGAAAGCGGGCAGGGTGCTGCTGGCGTCGCGCGCGATCGCGCATCCCGAGTTCAAGCGTGCGCGCGTGCGCACGCCGCTCGTCATGGAAATCGACGCGAGCGAGGAGGCGACGTACGAGCAGGAGCTGTTCGGCCCGATCGCCTTCATCGTGCGCACGGGGAACACGCAAGAGAGCCTGGCGCGCGCGCTGCACGCGGCGCGCGAGAAGGGCGCGATCACCTTCGGCGTGTACTCGACGGACGAGCAGGTGCTCGAGGCGGCCGAGGAAACGGCACTGAAAGGCGGCGTCGCGCTGTCAGTCAATCTCACCGGCGGCGTCTACGTCAATCAGACGGCGGCGTACAGCGACTATCACGCGACGGGCGCGAACCCGGCGGCCAATTCCTGCCTGTCGGATGCGGCCTTCGTCGCGAACCGCTTCCGCATCGTGCAAAGTCGGCGCCACGCCGCCTGATATGCCGGTCTATTCGATCGACGGCCTGACGCCGGTCATCGCGCCCGGCGCGTTCGTGCATCCGGACGCCGTGCTGATCGGCGACGTCATCGTGGGCGAGGGCTGCTACGTCGGACCGTGTGCCAGTCTGCGCGGCGACTTCGGGCGAGTGATCATGGACGCCGGTGCGAACCTCCAGGACACCTGCGTCATGCACGGCTTCCCGGGCACCGACACGCGCGTCGGCGAGAACGGCCACATTGGCCACGGCGCGATCCTGCACGGCTGCATGATCGGGCGGAACACGCTGGTCGGCATGAATTCCGTGATAATGGACGGCGTGGAGATCGGCGAGGAGTGCATCGTCGGCGCCATGTCTTTCGTCAAGGCCGACTTCAAAGCGCCGCGCCGCAGCCTGATCGTCGGATCGCCCGCGAAAGTGCTGCGCGGAGTCAGCGACGACGAAATCGCCTGGAAGAGCCGCGGCACCGCGTTCTACCAGGCGCTTGCTGAGCGCGCGCGGGCCAGCCTGAAGCCGGCCGAGCCGCTTACCGAAGTCGAGCCAGACCGCAAGCGCATCGACGCCGGCAAATTCGAACCACTCTACA
>JBOIDB010000107.1:0-33280 GCA_050740235.1 Gammaproteobacteria bacterium | reverse complement strand
GGACGTCGCCCCCGGAGCGTCCAGGGACGGATTTACAGCGTTTTCGAGAAGGCCACCGCCGTTCAGGCTCCGGGAAGTCATTTCCATAGGCGTTCGCTCCGATGCTCAATAACGGATCAGCGCCGAGCCCCAGGTGAACCCGCCGCCGAACGCTTCGAGCATGAGCATGTCGCCCCGCCGGATGCGGCCGTCACGCACGGCCACGTCGAGCGCCATCGGCACGGACGCCGCCGACGTGTTGCCGTGATCCTGCGCCGTCATGACCACCCTTTCCATCGGCAGTTCGAGCTGCTTCGCGGTCGCCTGGATGATGCGGATGTTCGCCTGATGCGGGATCAGCCAGTCGATTTCCGACTTGTCCAGCGAGTTCTTCTCCAAGGTCTCGTCGACGATGCGGCCGAGGGTCCTGACCGCCACCTTGAAAACTTCGTTGCCTTTCATCTGCACGAAATCCTTGCCGGATTTCAGGTCGTTGAAGCCCTTGGAAACACCGGATGGAAAGTACAACAGATCCGCGTAGCGGCCGTCGGCATGCAGATGGGTGGACAGGATGCCCGGCTCCTCGGCGGGCTCCAGGACGACGGCGCCCGCGCCGTCGGCAAACAGCACGCAAGTGTGGCGGTCCGTCCAGTCGACGATGCGCGAGAGCGTTTCCGCGCCGACGACGAGCGCCCGTTTCGACTCGCCGCTGCGCACGAACTTGTCGGCAATGCCGAGCGCATAGATGAAGCCGCTGCAGGCCGCCTCCAGGCCGAACGCCGTGCAGCCGCGGATGCCCAGGCGTTCCTGCAGCAGACAACCCATGTTGGGAAACACGAGATCCGGCGTCGTCGTGCCGACCACGATGAAATCGATGTCCGCCGGGTCCACGTTCGCCGCGTCCATGGCCGCGCGGGCGGCGCGTTCGGCGAGGTCGGCCGTGGTTTCGCCCTCGGCGGCGATGTGCCTGCGCTCGATGCCGGTGCGCGTGCGGATCCATTCGTCGGTCGTATCGACCATCTTCTCGAGATCGAAGTTGGTCAGGATCTTTTCGGGAAGATAGCGCCCGGTGCCGGCAATGCGTGAATACATGACTTTGTCAGTTGCTCGTAGGGGGCTGTTCGTTCAGAAGGCGGCTGATCTGGCGCGGCACGCCCTTGTCGATCTCCACGACGGCCGTGCGGATGGCATTCCGGAATGCGAGCTCGTCCGCGCCGCCGTGGCTCTTGATCACGATGCCGTTCAGACCCACCAGGCTGGCGCCATTATAGCGGCGCGTGTCCAGCGTCGATTTGAGTGATTTCAGCACGGGGCTGGACAACAGGCCGAGCAGCCGGTTGCGCCAGTTGCGCGACAGCTCGGCGCGCATGTGCGCGGTGATCAGGTGGGCGAGGCCTTCCATGGTTTTCAGCGATACGTTGCCGGTGAAGCCGTCAGTCACGACCACGTCGACCGTACCCTGAAAAATATCGTTGCCTTCGACGAAGCCGATGTAGTTGAGGCTGCTCTGCGTCAACAGCCGGGCGGCCTCGCGAATCCGGTCGTTGCCCTTGATGTCTTCCGCGCCGATGTTCAGCAGACCGACGCGCGGGCGCTCGAGCTCGTGGATGTCGGTGGCGACTATGGCGCCCATGACGGCAAACTGGAAGAGCTGCTCGGGTGTGCACTCGACGCTGGCGCCGAGATCGAGCATGTGCGTGTGGCCGCCGAGCGAGGGCACGGCGGAAATGATCGCCGGCCGGTCGATACCGGGCAGCGTGCGCAGCACGAAGCGCGCAGTGGCCATCAGCGCGCCGGTATTGCCGGCGCTCACGCAGGCGCCGGCGCGCCCGTCGCGCACCAGGTCGATCGCCACGCGCATGGAGGAATTCTTCTTCTTGCGCATGGCGTCGCGGGGATGCTCGTCCATGCCGACGACCTGCGCGGCCGGTTCGAGGACGAGACGATCACCGTGGCGGCGACGCGCGTCGCCGAGCAGCGGCTCGAGGACTTCGGGCTTGCCGACGAGTATCAGGCGGACCTGGCGGTCCTGCGCGAGCATCGACAGCGCGGCCGGCACGCTGACGGCCGGGCCGCGATCGCCGCCCATTGCGTCGAGCGCAACCGTCACCGGCTCATGCATGCGCGTTCTTCAGGGTCGGCAACCGCGCCCGCGGGGCTTATTCTTCGTCTGCAGACGATCCTTCGTCGCTCAGGATCTTGCGGCCGCGGTAGTAACCGTCCGCGCTCAAGCGATGCCGCAGATGGGTCTCTCCGGTGGTCTGCTCGATGGAAAGCGCCGGCCTCTTCAGGGCGTCATGCGCGCGGCGCATGCCTCGCGTCGACGGTGTCCTGCGGCTTTTCTGCACAGCCATGATCGTTTCTCCCGGGCAGGGCAAGCCTGCCGATTCATCCAGATGGTTTATTCCGGTACGGCGAAAGGCGAGAGTGTTCCGCCGGCGCGCCAGGGGTCGCGGCACAATCGGCGTATGATAGTGACGCCCCGCAGGCATGTCAAAACCGCGGTGGGCGCAAGCTTTTGTTTTTACTGACTGATCGGGTGACATGCCGGTAAGCGTCCAACGCCTCGTCCTGGCCTCGGGCTCCCCTTACCGACGCGTGCTTCTGGAGCGCCTGCGCGTCCCGTTCGAATGGCACGCTCCGGAAATCGACGAAAGCGCCCGTCCTGGCGAGGCGCCACGGGAGCACGCCGGGCGGCTCGCCCACGCGAAAGCGACGGCCTTGCGCACGCGATTCCCGCACGCGTGGCTCATCGGCTCCGACCAGGTCGCGGTCTGCAACGGTGACGTGCTCGGCAAGCCGGGCTCGGCCGAACGCGCGCGACGGCAGCTTGCCGCCGTTTCCGGCCGGAGCGTGAGGTTCCTGACCGCGGTTTGCCTGGTCGATGCAGACAGCGGGGCTGCGCAGGCGCACGTCGATGAAACCACGGTGAAGCTGCGCGAGCTTTCGCCGGCGCAGATCGAGCGTTACGTGCGCCTCGATCAGCCGTTCGACTGCGCCGGCAGCTTTCGCGCGGAATCGCTCGGCATCGCGCTGTTCGAGCGCAACGACAGCAGTGACCCCACGGCGCTCGTCGGCCTGCCACTGATCTGGCTGGCCGGCGCGCTGTCGCGCGCGGGCTTCGAAGTCCCCTAGCAGGCTGTTGAAAAACTCTGTTTTCGACAGCCTGCTAAGCGATGCATGGATGCATCGCCATTTTCAAGAACTGCAAGTTCTTGAAAATGCTTGCGATCCGTAAATCACACTTTTCGGATCGCAAAGGTGAAAAAGCCATGGATGGCTTTTTCAACATCCTGCCAGGGTACGGCACGTGATCAGTTGCCGGTCACTGAGTGACAACCCGTTGACAACGGTGACCGGCACGCAATCCCATCGGCATCCAGTCAAGCAACACCGGACCCCGGCTTGCGCCGGGGCGACGAGTCTTGAAGGTTGTCCAGCACGTATTTCAGGTCGTCGTCGAGCGGCGCGCTGACGTGGAACGGCTCGCCGCTGCCCGGATAGTCGAACGCGAGCGAGTGCGCGTGCAGAAACATCCGGCTCAGGCCGTGGCGGCGTATATCAGCGTTGAATTCGCGGTCGCCGTAGCGAGTGTCGCCCGCCACGGGATGGCCGACGTGCGCGGCATGCACGCGGATCTGATGCGTGCGGCCCGTGCCCAGCGTGACTTCCATCAGGGTTGCCGTGCCGAAGCCCTCGACGGGCCGGAATCGGCTGATGGCACGCTTGCCGGCCGGGTCGACGCGCGCCGTGCGTTCGCCGCCGCGCCGCTCGTGCGTGACGAGCGCTTCATCGATCGTCATGCGCCCCCGCTGCCAGTCTCCCGCGACGAGCGCGAGATAACGCTTTTCGATCGCACCGTCGCGCAGCATGGCGTGAAGCTCGCGCAGCAGACTGCGCCGCTTGGCCAGCATCAGACAGCCGCTCGTCTCCTTGTCGAGCCGGTGCACGAGCTCGAGGCGCGCAAGATCGCCACGCGCCGCACGCAGCGCTTCGATGACGCCGTGGCTGATGCCGCTGCCGCCGTGCACGGCCATGCCGGGCGGCTTGTCGATGACGATGAGCCGAGTGTCCTCGTGCAGTATGCGCCGATCGAGCCAGCGGCCCGGCGCCGCGGCTTCTTTTTCTCCGGCTGCACGCACGGCCCGACGCAACGGCGGCAACCGGATGCGGTCGCCGCTCTTCACCCGCCGGTCCGGCTTTGCCCGTCCACCGTTGACTCGCACCTCGCCCTTGCGTAGAAGGCGGTAGACGCGGCTCTTCGGCACGCCCTTGAGGACCCGCAGGAGAAAATTGTCGAGGCGTTGCCCCTCATCCGCCCGGTCGATCTCCAGGTAGCACACCCCGGAAGTCTCCGAATCGGAAGAGTTATGCGATTTCAATCGGTTACAACACATTGATGAAATTGAACTCGACTGCTATAGTACGCCAATCGGCGGGGACGGCGATGGATATCGCCGCCGGGCTCCGCCGAAGTGGTTTTTATCCCGCGGCGATTCGAGCCTCAGACGCTTTTGAAGCCGCCGTCCTTTTTTGTTGGTTTGACATAATCGAACCATCGCTCGGCCGATGTCTGCAGCCGGTGATTCGCCTCCAGCGAGCACCGGACCGGATCGACGGGCGTGCCGCTTGAGACGCGGTGGCGGTAGTCAGCAAATTTCCTCGCACGGAACAGAACATGATCCTTGCCGCCCTCCTCCTTCTTTCGGCTCACCTGATACCGAGACCATCGGCCCCGCACCGAGTACCAGGGGCTTATGAAACGAATGCTCATCAATGCAACTCAGGAAGAAGAGTTGCGCGTGGCCATGGTCGACGGCCAGAAGCTGTTCGACCTCGACATCGAAGTTCCTTCGCGGGAGCAGAAAAAATCCAACATCTATAAGGGCCTGATCACCCGCATCGAGCCCAGCCTCGAGGCCTGCTTCGTCGATTACGGCGCGGAGCGCCACGGTTTCCTGCCGCTCAAGGAAGTGTCGCCGGAGTATTACCTGCGCACGCCCGCGCCCGGCGAAAAGCTCAACATCCGCGACGTCCTCAAGGAAAAGCAGGAGATCGTCGTCCAGATCGAGAAGGAAGAGCGGGGCCGCAAGGGCGCCGCGCTCACGACCTACGTGAGCCTGGCCGGTCGCTTCCTCGTCCTCATGCCGAACAACCCGCGCGCGGGCGGCGTGTCACGACGCATCACCGGCGAGGAGCGCGACTTCATCCGCGAAGCCTTCACCGAGCTCGAGATCCCGCCGCAGATGGGCGCCATCGTGCGCACCGCCGGCGTCGGGCGCGGCACCGAGGAGCTGAAGTGGGACATGGATTACCTGCTCAGCGTCTGGGAAGCGATCAAGAAGGTCGCCGTCGAGCGTCCTGCGCCGCTGCTCATCTATCAGGAGAGCAACGCGATCATCCGCGCTCTGCGGGACTACCTGACGAACGAGGTCGGCGAGATTCTCATCGACGACGCGGCCGTCTACGAGGAGGCGCGGCAGTTCGCCGAGCGCGTCATGCCGCAGAACCTGCGCAAGCTCAAGCGCTACGAGGATGACACGCCGCTGTTCACGCGCTTCCAGATCGAAAGCCAGATCCAATCCGCTTTCGCGCATACCGTCAACCTGCCGTCGGGCGGCAGTGTCGTCGTCGACCACACGGAAGCGCTGGTTTCCATCGACATCAACTCGGCGCGCGCCACGCGCGGCGAAGATATCGAGACGACGGCGCTCAACACGAACCTGGAAGCGGCCGAGGAGATCGCGCGGCAGCTTCGCCTGCGCGACCTCGGCGGGCTCATCGTCATCGATTTCATCGACATGAGCCCCGCGCGCCACCAGCGCGAAGTGGAGAATCGACTGCGCGAGGCCGTCAAGATGGACCGCGCGCGCATCCAGATCGGACGCATTTCGCGGTTCGGGCTGCTGGAGATGTCGCGTCAACGGCTGCGTCCGTCGCTCGGCGAGTCGAGTCACAACGTCTGCCCGCGCTGCAACGGCATGGGCAGCATTCGCGACGTGGAGTCGCTTTCGCTCGCCATCCTGCGACTGATCGGCGAGGAGGCGCGCAAGGAACGCACGGCGCGCGTCATCGCGCAGCTCCCGGTCGATGTGAGCACCTACCTGCTGAACGAGAAGCGCGACTGGGTGAACACGATCGAGACGCGCAACGAAGTGCGCGTCATCCTGGTCGCCAACCCGTCCCTGGAGACGCCGAACTATGCGATCCGGCGAGTCCGCGACGACGAGACGGACTTGCCGGAAAACACCGCGTCGAGCTATCGCATGGCGGCATTCGAGGAAGAGTCGCCCGAGCTGCCGGCGGCACTGGCTCCCCCGCGGCCGCCCGCGGAGCAGCCGGCCTTGCGACCGCTCGTTCCGGAAACGCCGGCGCCGGCACCGCGGCCGAGGCGCTCGCGTGCCGGTGAAACGGGGTGGCTGGCGCAGTTCTGGCGCCGAATCAAAACCCTCGTCGTTGCGCGGCAGGCACGAAGCGCGGCGGAGCGGCGCAAACCGGCGGCCGCGCGCAGCGATCAGCGTCAACGCGGGCGGCCGCAGGATGAGAGCCAACGCGCCGGTTCGCGCGCAAGTCCGCGCGCGGGCCAAAGCACCGGTTCCCGCGGTGGTGCGCAGAGACGTGGCGAAGGTGCCCGGAAACGTCGCGGCGGCGCCAGGAAAGCGCCGCCTGCGGCAGCAAAACCCGCGGCCGGACCATCGCCTTCCGAGCCGGCCGCCGCGGCGAAGTCGGAAAGCCGGCGCGGCGGCAATCGCTTGCGCCGCGGCGGACGCCGTCGCCGCCGCGGGTCCTCGGACCAGGCCTCGGATCAGCGTCCCCGTAACGGCAACGGCAATGGGAAGCAGAACGACGCACAACGCGAAAGCAGTGCCGGTGACGAGCGAGCCCACCCGCCGCGCGCGGAAAGCGCGCCGGCCGAATCGCCGCGCTCCGGGGAAGGCAACGGCACCGAACCGCGCAAGCCCGTCGCGACATCGGAGAGCCCCACGGTTTGCCAGGACAGTCCGGCCGCGAGCCCGGATCGGCGCGAGTCGACGTTCACCGTGTTTTCGTCTGCGCCCGACCCGTCGTCACGCGGACCGGGTCGCGACGATCGGTAATCAGACCGTGGAGCGGCGGCGAAGATCGGCGAGCAGCCCGCGGCAGGCGGCTTCGACGAGGTCCAGAACACGCTCGAAGCCGTTCGCGCTACCGTAATACGGATCGGGCACGTCCCGCGGGGCGCCTCTGCCGGCAAACTCCATGAGCATGCGCACGCGGCCCACGTACTCCGGCGGGCAGCGCTCGACGAGCAGCGCATGATTGTCGCGATCCATGGCGAGAATGACGTCGTAGGCCGCAAAATCCTCGTCCGCGATCGCTCGCGCGCGCAATTCGCTCAAGTCTATGCCTCGCGCTTTCGCGGCGGCCTGGGCGCGCCGGTCGGGCGGCTGACCGGCGTGGTAGGCGTGCGTGCCGGCCGAATCGACCGCCACGTCCAGATCCGGCGCTTCCTGCTGCAGCAGATGCCGCAAGACACCCACAGCCGTGGGCGAGCGGCAGATATTGCCCATGCAGACGAATAACACTCGCAAGAAAATCCGCTCCCTTCGATAAAGTTCTCAGCCCGCTTCCAGTCGCGCCCGCACCCGGGCGAGATCCTCGGCCGTGTCGACGCCGGCCTCCGGGACCTCTTCGGCCACTGCAACGCGAATCTCCAGACCATGCCACAACGCGCGAAGTTGCTCGAGACGCTCGATGCGCTCCGCTTCGCATTCGGGCAGCGCCGCGAGGCGGCGCAACGTCGCTACGCGATAAGCGTACAGGCCGAGATGCCGCTGCGCATGCGCGAATCCGGACGGCCGGCCACGACCATCGACCTGGTCACGCGGCCAGGGCACCGGCGCGCGGCTGAAATACAAAGCCGCGCCGCGCTCGTCGGTGACGATTTTGACGACGTTCGGATCGAGGAATTCCGCCAGCGATCGCAGTGGCGTCGACAGGGTCGCCAGCGCCGCGCCGGGCGCGTTCACGAGCAAGGCGGCCAATTGCCGGATCACCGCGGGCGGCACCAGCGGCTCGTCGCCTTGCAGGTTGACCACGAGCGTGTCGTCGGGCCAGCCGAGCCGCCCGACGACTTCGGCTATGCGATCCGTGCCCGAGACATGCGTCGCGGCCGTCATCACTGCGCGCACGCCGCAATCGCGCGCCGCGGATTCGATGCGCGAATCATCCGTTGCGACGATGATCTGCTCGGCGCCACTTTCCATTGCCCGATCGCAAACGTGCGCGAGCAGCGGCCGCCCGGCGATCTCGAGCAGCGCCTTTCCCGGCAGGCGCGTCGATGCATGGCGCGCCGGAATGACGACGCGGAAACTCATGCCGGCGGTCGAACGAGCACCGTCAATCGAGACCGGCAGGGTGTTGAGAAGCTGGTTTTTTGCACTTTTCGGATTGCGGAGTTGAAAAAGCCAGGGATGGCTTTTTCAACATCCTGTTAGCCTGCCGGGGTCCGGTCATCCAGTTCCTCGACGCTCATCGAGCGGGCCTCCGGCTCGAGCATGATCGGGATGTCGTCGCGGATCGGATAAGCGAGCCGGTCGGCGCGACAGATCAGCTCCTTCCTGTCGTGGCTCAGCCGGAGCGGGCCCTTGCACACCGGGCAGGCCAGTATGTCCATGAGTTTTTTATCCATTTCAAGTACTTCCGAGACTTTTCTCAGGTTGCTCTGAGCTCAAGTGCCGGCCCGATGCGGCGCAGGAGCTCCGCGGCGCCCGGCTCGTCCAGGCTCGCCTCCACCGGCACGTACCAGTGCGACGCGCCGGCGATCGCCCTGCATTTTACGGCATCTTTCTCGGTCATCAGCACCGGCAGTTCGTCCGCGAACCGGATATCGGCCGCCGACAAGTGCGCATGGTCCGGCATCGGATGCCCGATGACTCGCAGCCCGAAGCCAGCGAGCTGATCGAAGAAGCGCTGCGGATTGCCGATCCCGGCAACGGCGTGCACGGTGGCGCCGCGGAACGATTCGAGCGGCCGGCGCTCGCCGGAGTCGAGCGCGACGGCCGCCTGCGCAATCAGGCGCATCGCGATACGGCCGCGCGACGGCGATGCGCCCGGCGCGAGATTTTCCACGACCGCGTCGACCTCATCGAGCCTCGCGACCGGCTCGCGCAGCGGCCCCGCCGGCAGCAACAGGTCGTTGCCGAACCCGCGCGCCGCGTCGATCACGACGATTTCGAAACGACGCCCGAGCCGGTAATGCTGCAGCCCGTCGTCGGAAAGGATGACATCGACGCCCGCGTCTTCCAGCAGGCGCGCCGCCGCGACGCGATCGGGTCCCGCGGCCACCGGACAGCCGCAGCGCCTCGCGAGCAACACGCTTTCGTCGCCGACCTCGCCCGGATCGGACTCGGCAGTCACGTTCTGCGGCCATCGGTTCGAGCGGCCGCCGTAGCCGCGCGTGACGATACCGGGCCGGCGACCCGCGGAAGCGAGGCGCGCGGCCAGCCAGATGACGAGCGGCGTCTTGCCGGTGCCGCCGACGGTTATGTTGCCGACCACCACGACCGGCGGCGCCAGGTCGTGAACTTGCAGGATGCCAAGCGCATAAAGTCGCCGGCGAACGGCGACCACCACGCGGTACAGCAGCGAAAGCGGCCAGAGCAGCCAGCGTTCCGGCCGCGCGCCGTACCAGACAGCGGGCAGCGCTTTGCGCATCAGGCTTCGAACTGCATACGGTACAAGGCGGCATACAGGCCCGAGAGCTCGAGCAGCTCGGCGTGAGTGCCGCGTTCGACTATGCGCCCTTCGTCGAGCACGATGATGCGGTCGGCGCGCTCGACGGTCGACAGCCGGTGCGCTATCACCAGCGTCGTGCGGTTGCGCATCAGTTGATCGAGCGCCTGCTGGATGTGGCGTTCGGACTCCGTGTCCAGCGCCGAGGTCGCCTCGTCGAGGATCAGGATCGGCGCATCCTTGAGCAGCGCGCGGGCGATGGCGATGCGTTGTCGCTGTCCCCCGGACAGCAGCACGCCGCGGTCGCCGACCATCGTCTCGAGCCCCTCGGGCAGCACGTCGGCGAACTCCGGCACGTGCGCGGCGCGCGCGGCCGCCTCGATATCCTCGCGCGATACGACACCGAGGCTGCCATAGGCGATGTTGTTGCCGATCGTGTCGTTGAACAGCACGACGTCCTGGCTGACGAGGCTGATCTGGTTGCGCAGATCGCGCAGCCGGTACTCGTCGATCGAGCGGCCGTCGATGAGGATCTCGCCGGATTCGGGCGCGTAGAAGCGCGGCAGCAGGCTGATGAGCGTGGATTTGCCGCTCCCCGAGCGCCCGACGATGGCCAGCGTCTGCCCGGCGGGCACGCGCAGTTCGATGTCCTTCAGAACGGTGCCCTTTGCCGCCGCATACGCGAACTGCACGTGGCGGAACTCCACGTCGCCCCGCGCGCGTTCGAGCGGCTCCGTGCCGGTGTCCTGCTCCGGCGCCTCGTCGAGCAGTTCGAAAATGCTCTGCCCCGCCGCGATACCCTGCTGCAGCGGCGCGTTTATGTCGGTCAGGCGCTTCAACGGCGGCATGAGCAGCAGCATCGCGCCGATGAACGACGAGAACGTGCCGACGGTGATCGTATCGAGCATGGGCCCCAGCGTCGCCACATACACTACCGAGGCCATGCCGATCGCGGCGATCATCTGAACGACGCCGCTGCTGCCGGCCTTGGTGGCGACCAGCCGCATGTTGAGGTGTCGATTACGCTCGTTGACGCGCTCGAAAGCTTCACGCTCCTGCGCCTCGCCGCTGAATACCTTGATGACCCGGTGGCCTTCGATCGCCTCCTCTGCCGCCTGGGTCACATCGCCCATCGAGCTCTGGATGCGCGCGCTGTAGCGGCGGAACTTCGTGCTCACGAAACGGACCAGCGCGCCGATGAGCGGGCCTGTCACTATGACGAACAGTGAAAGAAAGACGCTCTGAATGAACATGTACGTGAGCAGCCCCGCAACCGTCAGCGCATCGCGGATCACCGTCGTGATGACGGTCGTCGTCGACTGGGCGACCTGCTCGATGTTGAAGGTGAGCTTCGAAAGCAGGGCGCCCGATGTGCTGCGGTCGTAATAGGCCGTGGGCAGGATCAGGAAATGCCCGAACACGTCGCGCCGCAGGTTCTTGATGACGCTGCGTCCCACCCGGCTCATGTAATAGTCGGAGAGAAAGCTGCCGATGCTGCGCAGCGCGAACACCAGCAGTATCGCGAACGGCATCCAGCGAATGACCTGCGCATCGCGCTGCACGAATCCCTGATCGAGCAGCGGCTTGATCAGGTAGGCGAATCCGGTTTCGGTGGCCGCGTACAGGATCATGCCGGCGATCGCGAGCAGAAAGACCGGCCAGTAGGGCACGGCGTAACGGATCAGGCGACGGTAGACGACGCCCGCCTGCAGCTCTGCGCCCGGCAGCGCCACGCGTCAGTCCGATCCCGGGTCGTCGACCGTGGCCACGTGGATGCGCGCTACGCCCAGGCTGCCCAGCACGTCCATGGCCGTAATGACGGACTGATGGGTGGTCTGCGCGTCCGCGTTGATGATGACCTGCTTGTCCCTCGGTTCGGCGATCGCGTCTTCGAGCGCGCGGCGCAGCGTGTCCGCACGGTTGTTGACGAGCGGCCGCCCGTCGACGAAGTAGTTGCCGGCGGCCGTGATCGTGATATCGAGCGCTGCGTCCGCGGCATCGGGCTCGGCGGCCTCGTCCGCCTGCGGCAGCTGGATGCTGATCTCCGACTCGCGCACGAAGCTGGTCGACACCATGAAGAAGATGATCAGCAGCAGCACCACGTCGATGAGCGACGTGAGGTTGATCTCCGGATCCTCGCGCGGGCGCGTTTGCAGATTCATGACGCGCGGCTGTCGAGATGGCGCTTGTGATGCAGGGCTTCGACGAGCTTGAACGCCTCCTTCTCCATCTCCACGACCAGCTCGTCGACGCGCCCGCGCAGGTAGCGGTAGCCGATCAGCGCGGGGATCGCCACGGAGAGCCCGGCGGCGGTCGTGATGAGCGCCACGGCGATGCCGTCGGCGAGCACGGCCGGATTGCCGACGCCGTGCGCGGTGATCGCCGAGAAGACCTGGATCATGCCGAACACCGTGCCGAGCAAGCCGAGCAGCGGCGAAATGGCCGCGATGGTGCCGAGTGAATTGAGGTAGCGCTCCAGCTCGTGCACGACGTGGCGGCCCGTATCCTGGATGCTTTCCTTCATCACCTCGTGCTCGCGCTCCCGATTGGCGAGCCCGGCGGCCAGGATCTGCCCGAGCGGCGAGCTGTTGTGCAGCGACTGGATGTGCTTGTGGTTGAGCTGGTTGTTTTTCACCCAGGTCCAGACCTCGGCCGTGAGGTCGCGCGGTAAAACGCGCCGTTTCTGCAATGTCCACAGGCGCTCGACGATGATGGCCGCCGCGATGACCGAGCAGAGGATGATCGGCACCATCAGCCAGCCGCCGGACTTGACGATCTCGAACATCGGATAAACAGCCGCAGCCAGGAATGGGCGCCAATGATAGCGCAGCGGCGGAAAATTGGGGTGTTACGGCGCAGTCCAATATCGCTTTGCCTCGCGCCGATGAAGCCGTGGTTGCGAAATGCCGCGGCCGGCCTCGATGTCGAACGTGATTGCGCCGGAATGCGCGGTGCCGAGCAACTGTGCACCGGATTGCGTCCAGCGCCGCGACACCTCGGGTTTCGGAAATGCCCACCGATTGCGATAGCCGGCCGACACCAGTGCGTAGTGCGCGCCGGTCGCCTCGATGAGCGCGGTGGAGGACGACGTCGCGCTGCCGTGGTGCGGCACCACGACGATGGCCGCCTCCAGCGGCGCATCGCCTGCCGAGAGGAACGACTCCGCGGGACGCTCGATGTCTCCCGGGAGCAGCGTGCTGCCGCCTTGCCCGCGCACGCGCAAGACGCAGGACGCATCGTTGCCCGCGAATCGGCCGTCGCCGGGCGGATGCAGGAATGCGAACTCGATGCCGTCCCAGCGCCACCGCACACCGGCTTTGCAGCGCGTTGCATGTCGCCCGGCCACCGCCGCCGCGCGCGCACCGGCGACCAGCCGTGCCCGCGGAAAAGCATCCAGCAATGCGCGGGCGCCGCCGGCATGATCGTTGTCTTCGTGACTGACGACGAGCACGTCGACATCGCGAATGCCCTGGCTCGCCAGGTACGGCAACACGACCATCATTCCGGTATTCGATCCGCTGAGGAACGACGGTCCGGCGTCGTACACGAGCACGTGTTCGTGCGTGCGCACGACGGCCGCCAGGCCCTGTCCCACATCGAGCAGCGTCAGGCGGTAGTCCCCCGGCAGGGGCGCGGACGGGCGCGCCAGCATAAGCGGCAGCATCAGGCCGACAGCCGCGACCCTGCCCGGCAATGCGCCTGATGCAGTGAGCCAGAGCACGGCCGGCACGGCGGCCGCGAGCGCCCAGAACGGCGGCTGTCCGCCGAACGAGAGATCGAGCGAGGCGGCCCATTCGACCGCCGGCCAGGTCTGCTCGAACAGCCATGCCGCAAGGCGCAGCAACCCCTCGGCCCCTGCCGGCGCCGGCCACAGCAACGCCACGCCGGCCAGCGTCAGCGGGATGACGGCGAAGCTGTACAGCGGAATCAGAAACAGGTTGACGAGCGGCGCGACCAGCGGCGCCTGACCGAAGATCCACATCGTCAACGGCGCGAGCCCGACGAACACGAGCCACTGGATGCGGCAATAATCCCCGAAGCGCCCGGCCGCGCGCGCCGGCGCCGGCACTCTGCCGGCGATGCCATAGGCAATCACCGCCACCGCCGCGAACGACAGCCAGAAACCCGGGGACAAAGTCGCCAGCGGATCGAAGAGCACGACCAGCCAGAGCGCGACGCATAAATGCTGCGCCGGCCGCAGGCCGCGGCGCAGCAGCATGAGCCCCAGCACCACGCAGAGCATGATGAGCGCGCGGCGCGTCGGCACGGTAAAGCCGGCGAGCAACGAGTATGCCAGCGCGGCGACGAGCGAGGCGCAGGCGCCTGCGTCAGCGGCGGCGATGCGCGTCGAGAGCCCTGGCAACGCGCGCCACATGCGCCGCGCGAAGAAGAAAACCAGCATTGCCACGAGCGCGATGTGCAGTCCCGATATGGAGATCAGATGGCTCGTGCCGGTTGCGGCGAACACGTCCCATTGCTCGCGGCTGATGCGCTCCTCCGCACCGACGGACAGTCCGCTCAGCACGCCGAGCGCCGGACGTTCGCCCAGCGTTGCGGCAAGCCGCTCGACGATGCGGCGCCTCAACCCGAGCAGGCGACGCTCGCCACCGGCAGGCGCAAGTCTCCGGTTCAGCGGCGACGAACGCACGTAACCGGTGGCGCCGATGCGTTCGCGAAACAGGAACGCCTCGTAGTCGAAGCCGCCCGGGTTCATGAAGCCGCGCGGCGCCTTGAGCCGCACGACGAGCTGCCAGCGCTCGCCGGCCTTCGGGTAGGTCTCCGCGCGATACCAGCTCAGCCGGATGCGCGACGGCATACCCGCCGGGCGCGACTCTCGGCCGACTTCGAAATCGAAGCGTACGAGGCCGTTCGGAGCGCCGGGCAACGACACGACCGTGCCGTGCAGCGTGAGCTCCGCACCTTCGAGCGCGGGATCGAGCCGATCCGCCAGCCGCCACGCCGCATGGCCCCAGGTCCACGCGAAGCCCGCGGCGCACACGAGCAGAAGTCGGGCGGCGCGCGGCCGGCGCCACATGAGCACGAGCGGCAGCGCAAGCCAGGGCAGCGCGCCCGCCGGCGGCAACTCGGCCAGCGCGTGGGGCAGCGTGGCGCCGGCGAGAAACAGAACGGCCGAATAGCGCACGCATCGCGTCCCGGCGGCATGTATTCCGCTCCGATGCTAGCGCGCAAAGGCTTCGAACAGAGGCTGCGAAATCGCCGATTGCGCGAACTATTTCAGCGCGGGATAAGAATCCTGGGATGGTCGGGCGCCGGTTCGACCGGTTCGTTTTCACCAAGCGAGTATCGGGGAGGGAGGAAAATGAGGACATGCCTGATTTTCGAACGAAAATCAAGCATGTCCCCATTTTCTCCGGTGCCGGCAGCTACTCCACGCCGGGTGTCAGGCGGCCATCGCTGAGCGTATAGATCTCGCGCATTCGGCCGGCGATGTGCGGGTCGTGCGTGACGACGACGAGGCTCGTGCCGAGCGCGGCGTTCAGCTCGAGCATCAGCTCGAACACGCGATCGCCCGTGCGGTGGTCCAGGTTGCCGGTGGGCTCGTCGGCGAGCACGACGGCCGGCGAAGTGATCAGCGCGCGCGCCACGGCCGCGCGCTGGCGCTCGCCGCCGGAGAGCTGGCCCGGCTTGTGCGAAAGCCGTTCGTCGAGCCCTACGCGCGCGAGCATCGCGGCCGCCGTCTCGCGGGCCTCGGAAACGGCCGTGCGCCGGATGAGCAGCGGCATCGCTACATTCTCGAGAGCGGTGAACTCGGGAAGCAGGTGATGAAACTGATACACGAAGCCGATGGCGCGATTGCGCAGCTCGCCGCGCTCGGCGTCGCCGAGATCGCTCAGCGGCCTGCCGTCGACGCGCACTTCGCCGGCCGTGGGCTTGTCGAGCCCGCCCAGCAACTGCAGCAGGGTGCTCTTGCCGCAGCCGGACGCGCCGACGATCGCCAGGCGCGCGCCCGCCGCCACGTCGAGGTCGACGCCCTTGAGGACCTCGAGCGTCGTGTCGCCCTGACGGAAGTGCTTGGCGAGGCCGCGGCAGGAAAGCACCGGCCGGGATTCGTTCGTCGGATCGTTCATGCAGTCCACCGGCAGCTCATTCATGGCGCAAGGCTTCGGCCGGCGCGGTGCGGGCCGCGCGCAGCGCCGGGTAGATCGTGGAGAGGAGGGACAGCAGGAAAGCCGTGCCGCAGATCTTCACGACGTCGGCCCACTGCACGCGCGCGGGCAGGTCGTCGATGAAATATACGTCGGCCGCGAGGAAGCTCGTGCCGAGCAGGCGCTCCAGCAGGTGCACGAGCGTCTCGATGTTCCAGGCGAGCAGCGTGCCGAGCGCGAGCCCGAGCGCCGTGCCGGCGATGCCGATGACGGTGCCCTGCGTCATGAAGACCTGCATGATGCCGCCCGGCCCGGCGCCGACCGTGCGCAGGATGGCGATGTCGGCTTCCTTTTCCTTGACGACCATGACCAGCGTCGAAACGATGTTGAACGCCGCAACGCCGACGACCAGCAGCAGGATCACGAACATGATCGACTTGGTGAGCTGGATCGAGCGGAAGAAGTTGACGTGCGAGCGGGTCCAGTCATTGACGTAAAAACCTCCGCCGAGGTCGAGCGCCACCTCGCGTACGACCGTCGGCGCGAGATACATATCGGCGAGCTTGAGGCGGATGCCTGTCACGTCCCCTCCCTTGCGGAACAGGCGTGCCGCATCCTCGAGGTTGACGAAGGCGAGATTCCGGTCGTACTCGTACATGCCGGCTTCGAACACGCCGGCGACCGTGAAATGTCGCATGCGCGGTGCGATGCCCGCCGGCGTGACGATGCCCTGCGCGATGATCAGGATGATCTGGTCGCCGGGACCGGCGTCGAGTGCCTCCGCCAGGTCCTTGCCGAGAACGATTCGCCAGGCGCCCGGCTCCAGCGCGTCGAGCGAGCCGCTCAGCAGATGCTCGTCCAGGCCCGCGACACTCGCTTCAAGTTGCGGCTCGATGCCGCGCACGGCCACGCCGCTCTGGCTTTCGCCGTGCACGAGCATGCCCTGCGCGTCGATGAAGGGCGCCGCCGCCTGAACCTGCGGATGCTCGAGCGCGATATCGCGCGCTTCCGGCCACTCGGCGATGCCGCCGCCGAAGCCCTCGACGGTGGCATGCGCGATCAGGCTCAGGATGCGCTCGCGCAGCTCGACCTCGAAGCCGTTCATGACCGACAGCACGACGATGAGCACGGCCACGCCGACGGCGATGCCGAGCATCGAGATGAGCGAAATGAAGGAGATGAAGCCGTTCGCCGCGCGGGCGCGCAGATATCTCAGGCCGACGAATTGCTCGTAGCGATTCAGCACGGAGTTGTCCCGGCCGGGGCGGTTGGCCGATTGAAATCGGCCCTACTCATAACGGAGCGCTTCCGCGGGCTCGGTGCGTGCCGCGCGCAGCGACGGGTAGATCGTCGCCAGCACCGTCAGCACGAATGCGACCGTGCCGATGGTGATCACGTCGTCGGCCTGCATGTCCGACGGAATGCGGGTGATGTAATAGACATCCGACGGCATGATCTGGAAGCCGAACAGCGCTTCGAGCTGCGGCACGATGGTCTCGACGTTGAGCGCCAGCGCGATGCCCAGCGCGAGCCCGAGTGCCGTGCCGAGCCAGCCGATGACGATGCCCTGCGTCATGAACACGCCGACGACCCTGCGCGGAGCGAGCCCCACCGTGCGCAGTATGGCGATGTCGGTGCGCTTGTCGGTCACGACCATCACCAGCGTGGCGATGATGTTGAAAGCGGCGACGGCGACGATCAGGAACAGGATCAGCGTCATCATGGTCTTCTCGATGCGGATGGCGCGAAAGTAGGTCGCGTTCTCGACCGTCCAGTCGCTGGTCTCGACCTTGCGGTCCAGGCTCTGCGCGAACGCGGCCACGCCGGCCGGCGCGGCGAAGACGTCGGCATATCGCAGCCGTACGCCGGATACCCGGTCGCCGAACCCGGCCAGCGCCGCTGCATCCTCGAGGCTGATCAGGGCCAGCGCCGTATCGGCTTCCTGGATGCCGATCTCGAACACGCCGCTGACGGTGAAGCGATGCAGACGCGGCTGGATGCCTTTCGCGAGCGCTGCCCCGCGCGGAATGAGCAGGTCGACGTGATCGCCGACGCGGACGCCGAGCATGAGCGCGAGCGCGCGGCCGATGACGATATGGTGCGAGCCGGGCCCGAGCGTCGCCAGGTCGCCCTCGAGCATGTGCCCGGCGACCTCCGAGACCTCGGTTTCCTGCCGCGGGTCCACGCCCCTCACGCGCACGCCGCTCAATGCAGGGCCGCTGGCGAGCATGCCGTCGAGCTGGATGTACGGCGCCGCGCCGGTAACGCCGGGCGCGCGGCGGGCTGTGTCAACCAGTTCCTGCCAGTCTTCGAGCGAGCCGTTCGCTCCGGACACGGTCGCGTGCGCCGACAGGCTCAGCAGGCGCGACCGCAATTCGCCCTCGAAGCCGTTCATGACCGACAGCACGACGATCAGCGCCGCCACGCCCACGCCAATGCCGAGCATCGATATCAGGCTGATGAACGAGACGAAGGCGTTGCGGCGCCGGGCCCGCAGGTAGCGCAGGCCGACGAAAATCTCGAGAGGACGGAACATAAGGTGCCGCGATTAGAACATAATCGCCGCGGACCGTTCGACGCGCGTGGGCCGCAAACCGTGCGCTGCGTCCTTTTTCGGGCCTCGCGGGCGGTGATATAGTCGGCCCGTTCATTGCGGCCGTGGAGGGGACGTAAGCCATGAACACCAGAATTCTGCTCGCGCTCGGCCTGCTTGCGCTGGGCGGCGCGGCGCAAGCCGATGTCCTGCTGCTGGACGGCATTGACGCCGCGCATGCCACGGACAGCGCCCGGCCGGCCCGCGGCGTCAGCATGGACCGGGTCGAAGCCCGCTTCGGCGCGCCGGTGTCGCGCGGCAGCGCGGTCGGCGATCCGCCGATCACGCGTTGGGAATATGCGGATTTCGTCGTCTACTTCGAATACGATCACGTCATTCATGCAGTGGCGAAGCACCCGGGCAAAGCTTGAAGAGACTTTTGATACTTCGCGTAATCTGTTGAAATCTCTTTTCTTTCGTTGAGGCGGTCTGACCGCCGGAAGACCGGCGTCCAGTGACGGGACGCGTTACGCGCATGGACCAGCCGACCGATCCCCTCGCGCCACCGCCCGCGCCTGAACCGGGCGCGCCGGAGGCCCGCTGGGGCCGCCTTTACGGCGCCGCACTGCCGCTCGCCATCACGGCGCTCGCACGCCGCCATCCCGGACCCGTGCTCGTCGTGCCGCCCGCGGCCGCCGAAGCGGACGCGCTCGAGTCGGAGCTCGGTTTCTTCGCCGGCGACGAGCTGCCGGTGCTGCGCTTCCCGGATCTCGAGACCCTGCCCTACGACGTCTTCTCGCCGCACCAGGACATCATCTCCCAGCGGATCGAGGCCCTGTACCGGCTGCCCGCATCGCAGCGCGGGATCGTCGTCATCGGCAGCCGTACGCTGCTGCAGCGGCTGCCGCCGCGGGATTATGTTCAATCGGGCACCCTGCTACTCGCAACCGGCGACCGGCTCGTCATCGACGAGATGCGGCGCAACCTGGAAGCCGCCGGTTATGCCGCCGTGCCCCAGGTCGTCGAGCACGGCGAGTTCGCCGTGCGCGGCTCGTTGCTCGACATTTTTCCGATGGGCTCGCACGAGCCGTTGCGCATCGATCTGTTCGACGACGAGATCGAAAGCATCCGCGCGTTCGATCCCGACAGCCAGTTGTCGACCGGCAAGCGGGAACGGATCCGAATCATGCCGGCCCGCGAATACCCGCTGACGGAAAACGGCATCCGCGGCTTCCGCGGCCGCTTTCGCGCCCGCTTCGAGGGTGATCCGACGCAGGCGCAGATTTATCGCGACGTGTCCGACGGCATCTCCCCGGGCGGCATCGAGTATTACCTGCCGCTGTTTTTCGAGCAGACCGCGAGCTTTTTCGATTACCTCCCGCCAGGCGCCGCTTGCGTGACGCTCGGCGACGGCGTGGCGGCCGCGGCCGAAGCCTGGGCAGAGATCGAGGAACGGCACGGACAGCGCGCGCACGACCGCGAGCGGCCGGTCCTGTCGCCGCCGGAAGTATTCCTGTCGCCGGCAGAGCTCGAGGAACGTCTCGCGCGCTTCGGCCGAATCCGCGCCGAGCGATTCGAGATTCCCGAAGGCGCCGTCAGCGGACCGGTGCACAATTTCGCGAGCGCGGCCCCGCCGGCTCCGCGGCTCGACAACCGCGCGGCGGACCCGGCGCACCAGATCGTCGACTTCATCGACGGCTTCGCCGGGCGCGTACTGTTCGTCTGCGAATCGGCCGGGCGCCGCGAAACGCTGCGCGACCTCCTGCTCGCGCACGACCGGCCGCTACCGGTCGTGCCGGACTGGCGCGCATTTCTGGACGGATCCGAGCGCATCGCCGTGGCGATCGCATCGCTTCGCGAGGGTCTGCGCCTGGACGGCGCGGGCCTGGCCGTCGTCGCCGACGAGCAGCTTTTCGGCGACCGCGCGCGCCAGCAGGCCCGCCGCCGGCGCGCCGACCGCGACCCCGAAGCCATCATCCGCGAGCTGACCGATCTTAATCCCGGCTCGCCCGTCGTGCACGAGGATTACGGCGTCGGCCGCTATATCGGTCTCGAAACCATCGAGATCGGCGGCGTGACCGGGGAATTCCTCACGCTCGGCTACGCCGACGGCGACCGGCTCTACGTGCCCGTGCACTCGCTGCATCTGATCACGCGTTACACGGGCGCGGCGCCCGACCACGCGCCGCTGCACCGTCTCGGCGGCGAACAGTGGCAGCGCGCCCGGGCGAAAGCGGCGAAGCGGATTCGCGATGTCGCGGCCGAGCTGCTCGATCTCTACGCGCGGCGTGCCGCCCGTCCCGGCCATGCGTTCCGGCTCGACGATCACGACCTGCGCGCCTTCAGCGCGGATTTCCCGTTCGACGAAACGCCCGACCAGCAGCGCGCGATCGACGAGGTGATCCAGGACCTGCGCGAGCGCGAGCCGATGGATCGCGTCGTCTGCGGCGACGTCGGCTTCGGCAAGACGGAGGTTGCGTTGCGTGCTGCGTTCGTCGCGGTGGAGGACGGCGCGCAGGTGGCCCTGCTCGTGCCGACCACGCTGCTCGCGCAGCAGCACTTCGAGACCTTCCGCGACCGATTCGCGGACTGGCCCGTGCGCATCGAGTTGTTGTCGCGGTTCCGCTCGCAGAAGCAGGCGAACGCCGTGCTGGAGGGTATGCGCAACGGCCGGGTCGACATCGTCATCGGCACGCACAAGCTCCTCGGCGCGATGGTCGAATTCAAGAACCTCGGGCTGGTCATCATCGACGAGGAACACCGCTTCGGCGTGCGGCACAAGGAACGCCTCAAGGCGCTCAAGGCCGACGTCGACACCCTCACGCTGACGGCGACGCCGATACCGCGCACGCTCAACATGGCGCTCGGCGGCATCAAGGAAATGTCGCTCATCACCACGCCGCCCGAGGAACGGCTCGCGATCAAGACCTTCGTCACCGAGTGGAACGGCCCGCTGATCCGCGAGGCCTGCCTGCGCGAGATCCGCCGCGGCGGCCAGGTGTTCTTCGTGCACAACAACGTGCAGAGCATCGAGCGCATGGCCGCCGACGTGGCCGCGCTGGTGCCCGAGGCGAAGCTGCGGATCGCGCACGGCCAGATGCGCGAGCGCGACCTCGAGCAGGTCATGCTCGATTTCTATCACCGCCGCTTCAATCTGCTGGTGTGCACGACGATCATCGAAAGCGGCATCGACATCCCGACCACCAACACCATCATCGTCAACCGCGCCGACAAGCTCGGCCTCGCGCAGCTCCACCAGCTCCGCGGCCGCGTGGGACGCTCGCATCATCGTGCCTATGCGTATCTGATCGCGCCGCCCGTCGCGGCCATGACCGCGGACGCCGTCAAGCGCCTCGAGGCGATCGAGTCGCTGGAGGATCTCGGCGCCGGCTTCACGCTGGCCACGCACGACCTGGAAATCCGCGGCGCGGGCGAGCTGCTGGGTGAGGAGCAGAGCGGCCAGATTCAGGAGATCGGCTTCAGCCTGTACACGGAATTGCTCGGACGCGCGGTCGAAGCGATGCGTTCCGGCCGCGAGCCCGATCTGACCGGCCCGCTGGACCATGCGCCCGAGGTCGATCTCGGCGTGAGCGCGCTGTTGCCGGAGGATTATCTGTCGGACGTGCACATGCGCCTGATACTCTACAAGCGCATCGCCAGCGCCGCGGACGAGGAAGCGCTGCGCGACCTGCAGATCGAGATGATCGACCGCTTCGGCCTGCTGCCCGATCAGGCGAAGCGTCTGTTTCGGCTGACCGCGCTCAAGCTGACCGCCGCGCCGCTCGGCATCCGCCGCATCAAGGCCGGGCCGGCCGGCGGCTACCTCGAGTTCGGCCCGACGCCCGACGTCGATCCACGGTGTATCATCGACCTCGTGCAGAAGAATCCGCAGACTTATCGTTTCGACGGCGCGCAGCGGCTGCGCTTCAGCGGCCGTTTCGAGCAGCCGGCCGAGCGGTTCGCGGTCGTGGAGAAACTGCTGTCGCGGCTGTCCGCCACGGCGTCCCCGGTAGCCGAGGCCGGTTGATGAATGTTGAAGCCATGAATTTACGGCGTCTGTCGGTAACGTTCGTTGCCGTCCTGACAGCCGTGCCTGCTTGGGCGCAGTTGCTGCCGGCGGAGGAGGAAACCGAACCGGAACGCTACGTCGTCGAAGTCATCATCTTCCGTCATATGAATGCACCGGAGGACGTCGGCAATCCGGCGGCATTGCGCGAAGCGGAGACTCTCAGCGATACCGGTGAGCCCGCCGGCGCAAATGAATTCGATCCCGGTAGGGCCGGCTTCAGCCGGCCATCCGACCGCCAGCGGAACGGCGAGCCGCCGGTCGTCGTGCTGGAGCCGGAGACGAGCGAGGAATCGCCCATAGTCGTATTGGAGCCGGGCGTTCAGGAGCCGGAGCCGCTGCCGCCGGATGCTGAGACGGTCGAAGAGCCCGAGCCGATACTGGTCTACGAACCCGTGCCGGAGGAGGATTTCAAGCTGACCGAGCTGGAGGAACGCATGCGCAGCCTGGGCGCATACGAACCGCTGCTGCACGTCGCCTGGATTCAGGAACCGTACCCGGCCACGCTGGCGCCGGCGTTTCGAGTCGACGAAACGTATGCGGGCCGGCCGGATCTCACCGGCGCGATCCGTTTCTCACACGGCCGCTATCCGCACCTCGAATTCGACCTGAGCTATCGTCCCGAACAGCTCGCTTATCAGTACCCGGACTGGCACGGGTACCAGCTTCACGAGTACCGCCGCATGCGCGACGGCGAGCATCACTATTTCGACAACGCCCACTTCGGCGCGATCGGCCTGGTAGTTCCTTACGAACCGGAGACGCCCGAGGCGCTCGACGACGCCACCGAACCGCAGGAGCCGTTCAGCGCACCACGCTGACGACGCGGCGAACGCGAACGTGTTCGATTAAACGTTTTGCATCACAGGCGCCGGACCATTGCAGCCCGATGCAGTACGAAGAACGGAATCGAGGAGCTTAACTGAACCGTCTACTAAACTCGCGCAAAACCAAGTAGGTCGAAGGTCTCGCACGCGCATTATTGCGCCTTATCGATGTTGAAGCCGTTTAGCAATTTCCGACAGTTCGCCCTGACTAGGAGGCTAAGGCAAAAGCAGTTGCCTATACCCACTCCTTGTTTCCGGAAAAAATGCGCCTGAACAATCCGCTATATCTCTGTTTCCCGTCGACTAGCGCTCAGCGACCACATGGGAGACTTCATGCAATGGTCGATCTGGCTAGCGAAATGGGCGGAGGCATCCGCTAAATTACACGCAACCTCTCGTCCTGATTGTTTCGAAGATGCAAACGGAAAATGCGGTAAGCGGCACTTATCCAATCTTTTAATCCTCGCCACGGATGTCCTGTGCGAAATTCCACGGCCGCCAAAGCGCGCGCTGCTGGCAAGTTGCCAGGTACACGGTGATCCGACAGATGCAGACCGTCAGACCCTTTCAGCAGTGATGGCTGAATTGAATGATCTGATTGCGCCGCTCCAAATACGCCTCGCAACAGAATCGCCGAATGTTGTCGTTCACTTCGTGCCCGAGGCACGGTTCGTAGAGATCCTTCCGGAATTCCGGCCACCGAATCGCGGCTTTCACTGGGTCCGTTGGAACGAGTTCGGCGAGATCTATGCGGCGACCGTTCTGATTCCGCGTACGGGCGTTTCGCAAGCCGAGCGGTCGCATATTCTGCGCGAGGAACTCACACAGAGTCTGGGATTTCTCATGGATTCGAACCGCCATCCGGACAGCATTTTCTACAGCGGCTGGACGACTGTAACGGAATACTCCGACCTGGACCGCGCGGTTATCAGGTTGCTGTACGATCCACAGGTCGAGCCCGGCTCGCTGCCCGATTTTGCAGACCAGCAGTCGGCGGCGAACTAAGGATCCCTGATTTGATCAGAGCCTCCCTAACTAACCACGACGCATAATCGCTGGAAACATTCGGCGACGGTCGTGTGTGCGGCAGCCGCCCAGCTCACCGAGCTGACAAACGAGTGCTTCCGCCTCGGTGTCTGCATGGCCAGCAAATGTCCACTTATCGACGCGGAATCCTGACCCTCAAGCATGCTCGCTTCGGTCGAGGTACTGCCGCAACGACAGGATCGGGATTTCGTCAAAACGGCGGAGGCGAAGCATTGCCCTGTCGCCGGTGACAATGGCTTGTGCTCCGCCTGTTCTCGCGCACTCGAGTATCCGATTGTCTGGCTCATCCTGCAGTAACCGGATCCGGCCGCGTGGACGAACGGTCTCGGCAAGATCGTTCAAGAATACGGCCACTCTTGCGAGTTCGTCCGCATCTCTCGCGAACTTACTGGAAAGGACATCGAGAATTTCATGGACAATGGCTTTGGAGATGATCAGTCGGTCAGCTCCTCCAACGATCCGCGTCAGCGCCGATTCAGCCTGGCTTCCAGGGAATACGAATGCCGACACATAGATATTGGTATCGAGAACGACTTTCAATCTCGAAGGTACCGGCGCAAATCTTTTTCGGTCAGAATTCCTTTGTCACGAGCCTTTTTGCTCCAGTAACTCTGGATGCCGCGAAACTCCTGCTGCAGAAATTGCCGATGTGCAAACCGAAGTGCGTCTTGAACGACTGCACTTACAGTTTTCCCTTCCGATTCGGCCATCTCCTCCACCTGCCGGGCGAGATCCCGAGGCAATGAGATCGTTTTCTTGACCGCGGTACCCATTGTAAATTCCGATGAAAGTATGAATAAATCATACTATAATCGACCTCGGGAGTCGACAGGCCGACCCTCAATCTGGCAGCAGGGCTATGGCAGGCAGATTCTGCGTGAAGGTATTCCGAGGATGTCAGATACGGATCGGTGCATTCACCGCACCACGCTGACGACGCGGTCGCGCCCCGCGGTCTTCGCTTCGCCGAGCGCTTCGCGCGCGAACGCGACGAGCCGGTCCGGCTCCTGATCGTGCCGCGGAACCGTCGTCGCCGCGCCGATGCTGATCGTGACGTACTTCGACACGCTGGACTTCGGGTGGTGGATGCTGAGCGCCCGGACCTTGTCGAGAATCGACTCGGCCAGCCCGCGTGCCTTGCGTTCCTCCATGCTCTTGGCGCTGCCGATGAACTCTTCGCTGCCGTAACGCGCGCTCAGATCGCCGGCGCGCCGCAGCGAGCTGTGGACCGCGTGGGCTACGAGTCGCAGGCAGGCGTCCGAGGCCTGGCGGCCGAAGGTCTCGGCGTATTCGCCGAAGAAATCGATCTCGAACAGCATGACGGTCATCGACTGGCGCTCGCGGCGGGCGATAGCCCAGTCTCGCGCGAACAGCTCGTCGAACCAGGCGCGCGTGAAGATGCCGGTGGTCTTGTCGATGCGAACGATGTCCTTGAGCTCGTCCGCGAGCACGCGGTGCCGGGTGGTGTCGAGCGTCTGATGCGGGGGTGTCGCGGGATCCTTCTGCGGATGGATCACGCCGATCCACCAGGTCGGCGCGGCCGGGCCGTCGGGCACCGGCGAGAGGCTCAGGCGGTTCCAGAACATGGAGCCGTCCTTGCGGTAATTGCGCAGCATCACTTCGACGGCCTTGTGCGCCTCGATGGCGTGGCGCAGGTCCGCGAGTGCGCTCTGCTCGTGGTCGTGGCCTTGAAGGAAACGACAATTGCGACCGAGCGCTTCGGAAGAAGTAAACCCCGTGATGCGCTCGAAGGCCGGATTGACGAACACGATCGGCTGATCCTCGCCCTGCGCGTCCGTGACGACCACGCCGTCGCGGCTGGCCGCCAGCGCCTGCTCGAGCACCGCCCGATCGAGCTTCGTCATTTACAACCCCGGCGCTGAAAGTCGTTCTTTTACATGAGCTTGTGCGTGCGCACAAGCCATCACGGCAAGGGAACCGCAAGCACGACAGGCCCGCTGAGCGTGTTTTCGGGTGGCAATCTCGCCTCGCCGTCGAAACGGTTCCAGTGGCTGTTGGCGATGAAATGGAAGGACTCGCCCACGATCGCCCCCTGCGCAGGCTCGTCGAACTGGGGCAAGTTGGCGGCGAGCACGCGGAGCTCATCGATGGCTTTGCCCTCCTCCGCCAGTCGCAGGGCGACGATCCGGTGAGGCATCAGACCGTTCTGCACTCCGATGAGCCATACCCCTTTGCGGTACAGGCCGTCGATGCCGTACAGCGTTGCGTTTTCCGGGGCCGCCAGTCGACTCAAACCGCCGCTGTCGATATCGAGCACGAAGATACCGCCGCGATAGTCCGCGATGTAGAGTTGCGACCCGTCCGCAGATGCGGTCATGCCCTGCGGCGAAAACAGGCGACCAGCCTGAACGAGCACGCTGTACCGGCAGTCATCGCGCGCAAGCTCGTAAACGGCGCCGCCGACGCTGTCTGCCACGTAAATCGTACCGCCCATAGGGATGAACACGTCTCCGAGCACGGCGCCGGCTTCGGCCTCGTCCAAGGCGCAGAACTTTCGCAATTTGCCGTCGGCTGCGTTCAACCAGGCGATGCCGGAAAGCTCGGGCACAGCCGCCGACGGCTGCGCGTGTTCGCGCGCCGCGTTGTAGGCGACGACGAGATGATCGCCGCCGGGCTCCATCGCCATGCCGAACGCGCTCAATCCGGCAGCTTCGTCCGCGGCAGACCAGAGTGATACGGCGCCGTCTCGCGCAATTCGCGCGACCCGGCCGCTGCGGATGCTGCCGAGCAGGAAGGCCTCGCGCCCGGAATCGTATGCGAGCCCCTCGGGAATGAAATGCCCGTCATCGATCGTGAACGTAACGCGGGCAGAACCGGTCGGTCTGGAATTGACAGCGAACGCCGCCCGCAGGCGCGGAAAGTCGCCAAGGCCGCGGAGAGATGCAAGGTCTTCGTCGTCTGCGGCCGGAAACTCGAGGCCCATCGCGGCGAGGCGCGACAGCAACCCGAGCGCCGCATCCGAATGTCCGCCCAGCGCCTCGGCGACGGCAAGGTTGTACAGCATCGGCGGGTAGTCGGGTCGCAGCGCGAGCGCGCTGCGCACCCGATCGGCCATCGTGGCGTAGTTACCGGCCTGATAGGCCTCGAGCATCCGCGCATGCGCATCGGCATAGCTCACAGGCGCCGTCGCGTCCGCGCAGACTCGAGCCGACACGGCGAGCAAAATGCAGGCCGCGACGCCCATGCGGCAGCGCCGCCGCCACGACGCTGTAATGGCGCCCGGCAACGAGATTGCGCTCAGTCGATGTCGGGCGGCGGTTCGTCGTCGCCGCGTCCGCCGAGCCTGCTCGGCGGCCCGCGATCGCCGAGCAGCGAATCGAAGGCGATGCGCATGATCCAGGCCTGCGCGGCAGGCACGGAATCGTAGGCGCCCGGCGTGACCGTCGTGCTCGCCTCGCGAATCGCCTTGCCCAGCAGCGCCGAGGCGACCTCGCAACGGTCGTTCAGCAGGAACAGCATCTTGTAGCCCGCGCCTTCGTAGACCCGATAGCAGCCGAGATGATCGCCGCTGTTGTAGATGTCGACGCCGGAGGCGATGGCGTCGCTGATGACGGTATCGATGAGGCTGATGGCCTGAGGCTCGCATTGCTGCTCGAGCTCGGGCCGCACGTTGGCGAGCGCATCGCGCACTCGCCTCGCCTCGGAGCTGAACTCTCCCAGCTCGCGCACGCTGGCATTCTCCGCCATGCCGTCGCGCAATTCGGCCACCACCGCAATCGGTATGGCGTAAACGCCGCGATCCGCACCGGGAACCGCCTGCGCCACGCCGAGCACTTCGCCCTTCGTGTTGAGCACCGGCCCACCGCTCGATCCCGGCGTGATGCGGTTGGAAATCTGCATGAGGTCTTTGCGGCCGGCGTGCGGGTGCAATGCGACGATCTCGCCTTCCGAGGCGACGTTATTGAATCCGAACGGGCTCTCGATCGCGAACACGGCTGTGCCTGCCTCGACGGTGTCCTCGCGCGCCAGCTTCAGCGGCTCGGCATCGAGCCCGTCTGCCTTCAGCAGCGCCAGATCCCATTCCGAATCGATGGCCACGATGTCGTCCGCATTGACGATCTCGCCGTCGGCAGTCTTGAGCTCGACGACGGCGCCGGGCTCCACGACGTGCAGCGTCGTGACGATCAGGCCGTCCTTCGACACGACGAAGCCGCTGCCCTGCCCTACCGTATTGCCGTTCGGGTTGTAGGCCCTGATGCTGACCACGCTCGGGCTCGCCTCATCGAGAATCTCGTTGAGCGCTTCCTGGGCGGCGGCCGGAGCCGCCAGCAGAAACGAAAAGACTGACGCAATGGCAACGGGTTTGGCATGCATGGGAATCTTCCGGAGATTGGCGCTCAACGAGCAGGCGCGAATTTAGACAGGAGGCCGCAACGCAAAGTTTCCCGTGAGCCCGGAATCAGCGCAAGCGCGTTCCCGGCAAATCGCCGGCAACGGCCTGCGGCCGCCGGATCACAGTCCGCGGCAGGCTCATGCCGGCCTGCGGTAAGAATCGCTCGGCCGGACCTGCTACGCACGCAGCGTCAGCTCGGGCTTGCCGCGCGTGTCCTCGACCAGCGCGATCGCGGTCTGCCAGCGCTGCGTGGCAAGGAGCGCCTCGCGATCCGGCGCCGGCCTGCCGTGCAGCCGCATCAGGCGAACCTGCGACGGCGGCTCGGCCGGCGCGGCGATCTCGTCGGCGGCGGCGGCGGCGGCCTCGCGGTCATTGCATATCAAAAGCATATCGCATCCCGCGCCGAGCGCCGCCTGCACGCGCGCCGGCATGTCACCCGCGCCGGCAGCACCCTGCATGCTCAGATCATCGCAGAAAATCGCGCCATTGAAGGCGAGCTGCCGGCGCAGCTCGCCCTCGAGCCAGCGTGCCGAGAAGCCAGCGGGGTGCTCGTCGACTTCCGGATAGACGATGTGCGCCGCCATGACGGCTTCGAGGCCGTTGCCGATCAGCCGTTCGTAGGGCCGCATGTCGTCCAGCAGATCGCCGTACTCCCGCCGGTCGACCGGCAGGGCGACGTGAGAGTCCGCGCGGACGGCGCCGTGCCCGGGAAAATGCTTGCCGGCCGCGGCCATGCCCGCGTCGTGCATGCCGCTCATGAAAGCGCCGGCGAGGCGCCCGACGACTTCGGGATCTTCGTGGAACGCGCGATCGCCGATGACGTCGCAGACGCCGCGATCCAGATCGAGCACCGGCGCGAAGGACAGATCGACGCCGGCCGCGCGCAGCTCCGCGGCCATCAGCCAGCCGGTCTCGCGCGCGAGCCGGGCGGCTTCGTGCGCGTCGACCTCGAATCGGCGGCCGATCAGGCGCGCGGCGGGCAGCTCGACGAACGGCGAGCGGAATCGCTGCACGCGGCCGCCCTCCTGATCGACCGCAACGATCAGGCGCGGCTGGCGCAATGCGTGAATGTCCGCGGCGAGCGCCTGCAACTGCTCGCGGTCGACGAAGTTTCGCGTGAACAGGATGACGCCGCCGACGGCCGGATGCCTGAGCAGCTCGCGGTCCTCCGCCTCGAGCGCCGGGCCGGCCAGATCGATCATCAGGGGACCGAGCGCCATGCTCAGGCGTCGAAGACCGCGATGGATTCGACGTGCGCCGTGTGCGGGAACATGTCGGCGATACCGGCGGCGGTCAGCGTGAATCCCCGGCGAGTCAGCTCTCCGGCATCGCGCGCGAGGCTCGCCGGATGACAGGAGACGTAGACGATGCGGCGCGCGCCGGAGCCCAGGCCGGCGGCGATGACCTCGGCGGCGCCCGCGCGCGGCGGGTCGAGCAGCGCGAGATCGACCGGCTCTCGCGCCCGGTCGCCTGCCGCGACCGCATCGAACAGATCGGCCCGCGAGAATCGGGCATTGTCGAGACCGTTGCGTTGCGCATTGGCGCGTGCGCGACCGATGAGCCCGGCGTCGACATCGATGCCCGTGACGCCGCCCGCGACACGCGCGAGGGGCAAAGTGAAATTGCCGAGGCCGCAGAACAGATCGATCACCCGATCGTCCGCGCGCGGCGCGAGCAGGTCGACGACGCGGTCGACCAGCCGGCGGTTCACCTCGGCGTTGACCTGCAGGAAATCCGTCGGCAGAAACTCCAGCGTCAGGTCGAAACGCGGCAGCCGATACGTGAGCGGCACGGCCGGCTCATCGAGCGGTCGAACGCTGTCGACGCCCCCGGGTTGCAGGTAGAGATCGACGCCGTGCCGGGCGGCGAACTCGCGCATGGCCGAGCGATCGGCGGCCGACGGCTCCGCGAGCACGCGCAGCACCATTGCGATTCGCGCGTCTCCGGCGGCCACTTCGATCTGCGGGAGCTGGCGGCGGATGCTCAGAGCACCGATCAGCCCGGAGAGCGGCCCGATGAGGCCGTCGAGCGGCGCGGCCAATACCTCACAGCGCAACATGTCAGTCACGTACGAGCTGGCGCGCTCGCGAAAACCGACCAGCACGCGGCCTTTCTTCTCGACGTGCCGCACGCCGAGCCGCGCGCGCCGGCGGTAGTTCCACTCCGGCCCGGTCAGCGGCTCGAGCACTTCCAGCGGCCGCACGCCGCCGATGCGCTCCAGGTTGTCGAGCAGCACGCGCTGTTTCAGCTCCAGTTGTCGCTCCGCCGTCACGTGTTGCAGCGAGCAGCCGCCGCAGGTGCCGAAGTACGCGCAGCGTGGCGTCACTCTCTCCGGCGAATCGACCAGCACGCGCTCCAGGCGGGCTTCGTCGAAGCTCCGGCGCCGGCGCGTGCGCACGAAAGCGATGCTTTCTCCTTCGAGCGCGCCGTCGATGAAGATCGTCTTGCCTTCGACGCGCGCCACGCCGCGGCCGTCGTGCGTCATGGACACGATATCCGCCTGCTCGGGCGCACTGACTTTCAGTGCGCGGCTCATGCGGGGACCTGCCGCCAGGCGTCGAGGAATTCGTTCAGGTGGGGCCGGTTGTCGGCAGCGAGCGCGGCGCGCACGATGTCGTACTCGGCGGCGAGCTCTGCCGGGCCCAGTCGTCCGCGCATGTGCTCGAAGCGCAGGTAGATGAGAAACGTGTTCAACACGTCGGTTTCGCAATAGTTGCGGATGCGCTCGATCTCGCCGCGCGCGAAATGTTCCCGGACCTGCGATCCGTGCATGCCGAGTTTGCCGGGAAAGCCGAGCAGCACGGCGCAGTCGTCGAGCTTCGCGCGGCCGCCCGACTGAAAACCCGACAGCACGTCCATCAGATCGAGATGCCGCCAGTGGAAACGGTTCAGATAGTTGTTCCAGCGGAAGCCCTGGTCGTCGTCGCCGGTTTCCCAGTAGCGTGCCGCCTGGATGCCGTGCAGCATGGCGCGATAATGCAGCACCGGCAGGTCGAAGCCCTTGCCGTTCCAGGAGACCAGGTCCGGCGAAAGCCGCTCGAGCCCGTCGAAGAAGCGGCCGACGATCTCGGATTCGCCGGCATCCGGATCGCCGAGCGACCAGACCCTGAACTGGTCGCGCGTACGCAGCGCCACGGAGATCGCCACGACGCGATGGTGAAGCAGCGGCAGGAACTCGTGCCCGGATTCCTGCCTGCGCCGCGTGACCATGACCTCCACGACGTCCTGGTCGCTCAGGCCGTCGAGCGCATACAGCCGGCGGCCGAGCTCGGCGTCGGGCACCGTCTCGATGTCGAAGGCGAAGCAGTGCATCGGCGGTATTCTATCCGGTCTCCCGCGTGGTCGGGATCACTCGCAGCTCGAGGATGCGGGGGCCGGCCATGCGCAGCACTTCGATCTCGAAGCCGTCGAACGCAACGCGCTCGGCCTCCTTCGGCAGCCGCCCGAGCTGCCAGATCACGAGACCGCCGACGCTGTGCGCCTCCGCGGTCGGAATGGCCCAGTCGAGCAGGCCTTCGAGACTGGCGAGCGGCAGCGCGCCCGAGCCGGTGATCGACCCGTCCGGCCGCCGGCTCCAGCCCGGCGGGGCGGCGCTGAACTCGTCCTCGATCGGCCCGACGAGCGCCTCGAACACATGCTCGAACGTCACGAAGCCGATGATGGTTCCCTGGCGGTTTATGACGAGGGCGAAGTGCGCTGCCCATTTGCGCAAGCGCTTGAGCAGAGCCAGCACCGTATCGTTCTCACCGACGACGCGCAGGTCGCGCAGGAACGGGCGCAGATCGACGATGTCGCGCAGCCGCTGCCCCGAGATCATCAGATCCTTCATGTGCAGCAGCCCGATCAGGTTGGTGCGCTCGCCTTCGAAGACCGGGTAGCGCGAATAGCGCGTGTCCCGGATCAGCGGCAGGCTGGCGGAGAGCGGCTGGCCCACGTCGATCGTGGTGAGCTCGCCGAAAGGCCGCATGACATCGCCGACCGTCAGCTCGCCGAGCTCGAGGCCGTGCACCAGAATGGCCGCCTCGGCCGGATCGAGCTCGCCGTGGCGATGGCTGGCCGCGACGAGCGCCTGGATTTCACGGGATGAATGCGCCTGCCCGCCCTCGGTGGTGAGCTCGACGCCGAGGGCGCGCAGCAGCAGGTTGGCGCTGCCGTTCAGCAGGCGAATGAACGGGTACATCAGCCAGTAGAACATCCAGAGCGGCGTGGCCGTCAGCAGGGAGACGGATTCCGGCCGGCGGATCGCCAGCGACTTCGGCGCGAGCTCGCCGATCACGATGTGCAGAAAGGAAATGATGGCGAAGGCGACCGAGAACGCCACGCCGTGAATGACGGCTTGAGAGGCGACGCCCGCCCAAAGCAGCACTGGTGTGATGAGCCGCGCGAAGGCCGGCTCGCCGATCCAGCCAAGCCCCAGCGAGGCGAGCGTGATGCCGAGCTGGCAGGCCGACAGGTAAGCGTCCAGATGCGAGCGCACGCTGTGCAGGAGGCGGCCCGGCGCACCGTGCGTACGGGCGAATTCCTGCGCCTGCGTCATGCGCAGTTTGACGATGGAGAATTCGGCGGCGACGAAAAAGCCGTTGAGCAGGACCAGCACCAGCGCGAAGCCGGTCAGGGCGAGATTGCTCATGGCACAGGGGACATTCCTGATTT
>JBOIDB010000106.1:0-3835 GCA_050740235.1 Gammaproteobacteria bacterium | reverse complement strand
GTCATAGGCAGCGTGACGGAATTATGGCTGATAGGTAGGGTCAGACAACCCTGCGTTCTCATTTGCGTCACCGCATGGTAGGTTTCCGCCCATGAACAGCCGACTCCGCATACCACTTTTGTGCCTGGCCGGACTCGCCTCCCCCTGGAGTTTGCATGCGCAGGATTCGCTGCAGGCCGGACTGGCCGCCTGTGCCGGCCTCGAGAACGACGAGCTGCGCCTGGACTGCTTCGACGCGCTGGCGGGCATGTCGGCCGAAGAAACCAGCGAGGCCGAGCGCTCCGCAAGCGTCGCTGCGGCTGGAAACACCGGCGCGCGCACGTTTCCCGTCGGATCGCGGTCGCCGGATACGCCGACAGCCGAAACGCCCGATCCGCCCATCCCGGCCGCGCGTGCCGAGCCGACCGTCAATCGTGAACTGTTCGGCATGGAAGAGCGTGCCACCGAAGGTCTCGATCAGATCCAGAGCCGTTATGACGGCCATTTTGAAGGTTGGTCAGGCAAGACGCTGTTCACTCTCGAGAATGGACAGGTCTGGCGGCAGGCGGAGGACGGCAGGATGGCCTGGTCGGCCGACAGGCCGATGATCACGATCAGGAAAGCCATGTTCGGCTCGTTTCGCCTGAGCGTCGAGGGCATCAACCAGTCGGTGCGCGTGGAACGCGTCGAGTAGCCGCGTCCCGAGCAGGTGACACGCGAACGGAGGAAAACGCTCTTACGCGGGGTTTCTCAATCCTTGCCGTCCGCGTCCTCGAACCTCCCGTCCGTCCCCCACAGATCATCCCGGTCCACGAAGCTGTAGAGCAGCTCGGCCTGCCGCTCGAGCTTCGCGGCGATTTGCGTCCAGTCCACGTCGTCGCGGGTTCCCTCGGCGCCCTCGCGCGCCTTGCACTCTGGCGCGGACATCGACCCCAGGTGCGAGCTCTCCAGTTGCCATTTCAGCGCGAAGTGCCGGGCCGCGTCCCGCGGCGTTGCGGCGAGCCCCTCGGCAATGTGGTCAGTCGGCAGGGATTCACCGGCGATGACCCAGTACGTCGAGCGGCGATCCTGCGCCGGCCACACCTTGCCGATGAATACCTTGTGCGGAACGGCCCAGACCATGCGCCCGGTCACATCCGTGCCGACCAGCCCGCTGGTGTGTGCGTGCCGCCCCATCGCGTTGATCTGCCCCTGCGCCCATTTCTGGAAGGCCTCGACCTCGGCCTGATCCCTGAATGCCATCGATGGAATCTCCTTCTGCCTGCCGGACGTCAGTTCCCGGCCACGGCCATATCGGCAGTCTGGTCGCTGGCCGCCCAGGCGCGGGCCAGCGGCGGCGAGAATATGGCCGAGCCTTCCGGCCACGCGCGTGTGGCGGCCTCGCCGTTCTGGTAGCGCTGCAGATCCAGATACATTTCGCGTTGCGCCTGCACGTCCTCCGCCCGGATCGCCTCGAAGATCGCCCGCGTCTGCATATCGATCGCGTCCTCGAACTTGTCGTTGGCGGCCATGGCCATCGCCAGCGTTGCCGATGAGTGCCGTCCGGGATAGCGCTCATAAAGCCGCTCGGCCGAAAGCAGAGACTCGCGCTTCTGCTCTTCCGTCGCCGCAGGGCAGGATGCACAGGCTCGGCTCAACGCCTGCTGCACGCGTGGATCGTGAGGGCTGAGACGCGACGCGCTCCCGAGCGCTTCGATTCCACGAGTGCATTCGCCCTGGGCTATCGCGGCAAGCCCGAGATAGTAGTGCGCGTCCGCGCTCAATGACTGTCCCTCGACGACCTCGCGCAAGCGCCGTTCGGCGCCGGCGAAATCTCCTTGCCGCATGAGCAGCATGGCAAGGCGCGTCCGGGATCGCAAATCGCTCGAATCGGCGTTCGCAGCCGCGCGATAGTGCCCGATGGCCAGCTTCTCCTGCCCGTCCTGCTCGAGCAGCCTCGCCTTGAAGTAATTCGTCGCGCCGTGCAGCGGATCGATATCCAGGGCCTCGTCGAGCTGTTGCCGTGCCTCGGCCGGTCGTCCGAGCGCCACCAGCGTCTCCGAAAGTCGCAGGCGGGCATCGATGTCTCGCGGCGCTTCGCTCACAGCGTGGCCGAACATCTGCGCCGCCACTTCGAGATTTCCGCCCGCGCGCGCCTCGTCGCCCTCTGTCAGGTAATCTTCCGCGCCTCCTGCCAGGCACGGCATGAAGGCCCCCATCAATGCGAGCGAAAGCGCGCCGGGCCAGAGCGCCTTCTGCGAAAACTTCACCGTTCCGCTCCGGTATCGCTTTTGGAAATGCGCAGGCCCGGCATTACCGGCCTGCCTGAAAGCGGACGTTGTAGCGTTCGTGCAGCGCCTTGCGCCGCAGCGCCAGGGCGGGGTCCGCTGCCGGGCGCACCGGCAAGGGCCCGACAGTCTCACCGTGCTTCGTGTAAAGGTCCATATCCTTCGCATATCCCCTCGCTTCCAATACCAGCTCGCGGTGCCATCCTGCCGGAGGCGCGGGCAGAGCTGCAAACTCGAAGTGGGTTTCCTCACCGGGCCCGACGATGGCCAGCGCGTCGTCGAGTGTCGAGATCAGCGGCAGCACGTCTCCGAAACGCGTGTACAGCCCTGCGGGATATTTGGCGTCCCAGAAGGCCGATCGTTGTCCATAGTCGTAATCGGGCAGACGCTGCGGCCCGGTCGTGCGCCGGGCGAAGCCGGTTTTCCGCAGTGTAGCGACGGCCGGCACGAGAACCCGCGGATGGACTTCCGGCAACGGCTCGGCGAAAGCGACACGAATGCGATCCCAGTAGATTTCCTGGTTCGTCGACAGGCGCAGCGCGTTCGTGCCGGCCGGCAGATCGTCGAGCGGCAGGGCCATTTCGCGGGGCATGCCGGCCGGATAGCCGAACTGCGCATAAACGACCCGCCAGCGACCGTCGCCTCCGCGTGCTTCCAATGTCGGCGCCGAATAGGCGGCACCTGCCTGCCACGCCGCGAATACCGTCTGAGAGTATGGATACTCGATCCAGCCGTCCGCGATCAGGATCGGCCGGCCGGCACCGGCGTCGAGCGCCGTGCCGAACTCCATCGTCAGGACGTGCGGCTTTTCGAGGCGGCCCAGGAAGCGCCGATCTTGGCGGCCCACGGGCGCGGCGCGCCGGTCTCTTTCGAGCACGGCGGGCGTGACGTCGTCTCCCCGATCGTTCACCGCGCTGACTGGCTCGATCTTGCGCCGGTAATAGAGCGGCTCGCCCGTCGGTACAGGCCGGCCGACGCCCATCCGTTCATCCAGGGCCATCGACCAACCGGGCGGCAGATCGTAAACGTGCAGGCGCAACGCATCGACGTATGCGGTCTCCTCCATCGGCTCCGTCAGCTTGAACGCGTAACGTCCGTTCCGTGCCTCGACGAGCCCGCGAGGCAGGCGGAAAAACTCCCAGGGGCGCGGCGGCGCATATTCGCCCGGCGCGACGAAGAAACCGAGACCGCCGACGCCGAGCAGGTCGCTGACGAATGCGAACCCGCTTCCGTCATAAGCGAACAGCACGGGGCAGCTCGCCAGTTGGCGTTGCGTCTCGGCGATCCGCGTCACGCCGCCGGGCTCCAGTCCGAGCTCGGTCTGGAATACGCCGTCCGACCAGTCTATCGCTACATAGTCGGCGCGCTCGGCGCCGCCGAGTCCGACGGCAATGGGTTGCAGGCTCTGGCCCGGCGCCGAGATCTTGTCGAACGTGTCGAGCAGCGTCCAGCGAGAATCGACCCTCAATGCGACGCCGGTGCCGATGCCCGAGGCATTCGAGCGCATCGACTCGCCGCGTTCCTCGCGTCCGGTGAGACTCAATGCCACGAACGCGTGGCGGCCCGGCCCGGCCGGCCACAGTTCCAGG
>JBOIDB010000105.1:0-45484 GCA_050740235.1 Gammaproteobacteria bacterium | reverse complement strand
GATGGCGCGGCCGGTGAAGTTGGCGCGCGCGGCCAGGGTGTTGAGTGCGCCTTCCAGGTCGCGCACGTTGGAACGCATCTTCTTGGCGATCAGGAAGGCGACGTCCTCGGGAATGCGCGCGCCGCGTTCACTGGCCTTGGACAGCACGATCTGGGCGCGGGTCTCGAAATCGGGCGGCTCGATCGCCACCGACAAACCCCAGGCCAGGCGCGACTTCAAGCGTGGTTCCAGCCCTTCGACCTCGCGCGGGTAGCGGTCGCAGGTCAGGATGATCTGCTGCTTGCCGTCGAACAGCGCGTTGAAGGTATGGAAGAATTCCTCCTGGGTGCGGTCCTTGCCGGCGAAGAACTGGATGTCGTCGATCAGCAGTGCGTCGAGCGATCGGTAGACGCGTTTGAACTCGTTGATCTTGTTGTGCTGCAGAGCGCGCACCATGTCGCCGACGAAGCGTTCCGAATGCACGTAGGCGACACGCGCCTGCGGATTGCCCTCCATCACGGCATTGCCGATGCTGTGCATCAGGTGCGTCTTGCCCAGGCCCACTCCGCCGTAGATGAACAGCGGGTTGTAGGCCTTTCCGGGATTGGACGCGACCTGCGTCGCGGCGGCGCGCGCGAGCTGATTGCTCTTGCCGGCGACGAAGTTCGCGAACGTGAAACCGGGATTCAATCGGCTGCCGACGCTCGGCAGCGAGGGCCGTCTCGGCGCCGCTGCCGCAGGCGTTTCTGGCTGCGCGGCCGGCCTCGAGCCGACCTGCAGCACGATCGCGGTATCGGCCTCGCCGGATACTGCGGACACGAGCTGGTGAATGCGCTCGTAGAAGTGTTCCTGCAGCCAGTCGACGACGAAACGATTCGGCGCGAACAGGCGCAAAACCTCGCCTTCCTCCACGGCCTGAAGGGGGCGTATCCAGGTGTTGAACTGCTGCTCGGTGAGCTCGTTTTCCAGTTGTCTGGCGCAACTGTTCCAGAGAGACGCCTGCACGGGACAAGGCTCCTTAAGCGTTCGCTCGTATTGTCGTGCGGATCGGGAGAACGGTGGAGTCTATACCTGTCCATGCGAGTTATCCACAAGTGCGGCGCGCGCTGCGCAACCGGGTTTCTATTGACACCCGAAAAGGCCATGCGTAAGGTTGCCTGTTTTTGCTGCGGGCGCTCAACGCCATGAAACGCACCTACCAACCGAGCAATCTGCACCGCAAGCGGACCCACGGATTCCGTGCCCGCATGGCTACCCGGAACGGGCGTAAAATCCTCAGTCAGCGGCGCGCGAAAGGTCGTGCCCGCCTTTGCCCGTAGCGCTCGTTGGCGACCCATCTGCCGGAATTGCGACGAACCGTTCGGCATTCACCCGACAACAGCGGCTGACGCGGCCCCGCGAGTTCTCGCGGGTGTTCGAATCGGCCCTGCGCTCGGCCGATCGTGCATTCACGGTGCTGGCGCGCGAGAACCCCGGTTCCTGCGCGAGGCTGGGACTCGCGATCTCACGCAAAGCGGCGGGCAGCGCCGCGGAGCGCAACCGGCTCAAGCGCCTGATTCGCGAATCTTTCCGCCTGCACCAGCATGAGCTGCCGGCGGTGGACTGCATCGTCATGGCGCGGCCCGCGGCCGCGGTCTGCGATAACCGCGAGCTCGGCGCGAGCCTCGAGCGGCACTGGCTGAGAATCAGCGAGCAATGCAGAAATGGGCGCTGACACCCTGATCATCGTGATCCGCGGCTATCGCTGGCTGTTGAGTCCGTTGCTCGGCCGTTCGTGCCGGTTCCATCCCACCTGCTCGCGTTATGCGGAGACCGCGATCGAACGCTTCGGCGCGCTGCGCGGAAGCTGGCTCGCGCTCCGACGCATTGGCCGCTGCCACCCCTGGCATGAGGGCGGCTACGACCCCGTGCCTGAACGCCCCGCGAGCTGAGCATGGAGAATCAGCGGCTGTTTCTCTGGCTGGCGCTCGGCTTCGTCTGCTTTCTGCTGTATCAGGCCTGGGTGACCGACTATCAGCGGCCGGCGCCCGCGGAGCCGCCCGCCGTCGCGGAAACGCCGGCCCCGGATGATCTGCCGTCGATCGATGACCTGCCGCAGGCGCCGGGCGCGGAATCGCCCGATGCCGATCTGCCGGCGTTGCCGGAGGAGCCGGCAGCCGACGAGGAAACGGAAGGCGGCGAAGCGATGGCGCGCGAGGCGCCGGAAGTCCGCGTCGTCACGGACGTGCTGGACGTCTCGATCTCGCTGGCCGGCGGCGACCTGGTCGAGGCGAAACTGCCGAAATACCCCGTGCACAAGGACCAGCCGAATCAGCCGGTAACGCTGTTGACCGAGAATCCCGCCGAGTATTTCGTGTTCCGCTCGGGCTGGCGCGCGAGCGGCGGAGGGCCCGAGCCGACCCATCTGGCGCGCTACCAGAGCGGGCGGACGGCGTACCGGCTCGCCGAAGGCGACGACCAGCTCGTCGTGCCGCTCGTCTGGCAGGAAGGCGGCGTCACCGTGCACAAGACCTACACGTTACGCCGCGGCCAGTATCGCATCGGCCTCGAATACCGGATCGAGAACGCCGGCGGCGAGCCCTGGGGTGGCGCCAACTACGTGCAGATCGTGCGCCGCAACCTGCATCCGGAACGATCCATGTTCGACGTGGACACGTATTCGTTTCTCGGGCCGGTCGTCTACGACGGCGAGAAATACGAGAAGCTCGACGGGAACGATCTCGCGGAGGAGCCCGTTTCGCTGACCGCGACCGGCGGCTGGATAGCCTCGATCCAGCATCACTTCCTCGCCGCCGCCGTGCCGCCACCCGACAAGCCGTTCCAGTATTCGGCGAACCTGCGCGAGGGGCTCGTGGTGCTGACTTCGATCGGTCCGCTGCAAACCGTTCCGGCCGGCGCGACGCAAAGCTTTGCGGAAGAGTTTTTCGTCGGACCGAAGCTGCAGAGGCAGCTCGCGGCGACCGCGCCCGAGCTCGAGCTCACGGTCGATTACGGCTTTCTGACTCTGATCGCGCAGCCGCTTTTCTGGGTGCTGAGCAAGGTGCACGGCGTCGTCCGCAACTGGGGCTGGGCGATCATCATCGTCACCATCCTGATCAAGCTCCTGTTCTACAAGCTCACCAAGACCAGCGGCCTGTCCATGGCGCGCATGCGCGAGCTGCAGCCGCGCATGAAGAGCCTGCAGGAGCGTTACAAGGACGACCGTCAGGCGCTGAGCCGCGCGATGATGGAGCTCTACAAGCGCGAGAAGGTGAACCCGGTCGCAGGCTGCCTGCCGATGCTCGTGCAGATCCCGTTCTTCCTCGCCTTCTACTGGGTGCTGCTCGAAAGCGTCGAGATGCGTCAGGCTCCATTCATGCTGTGGATCGATGACCTCTCGGCGCGCGACCCGTTCTTCATCCTGCCGCTCATGATGGGCGTCGCCATGTTCTTCCAGCAGAAGATCAGCGCGGCGCCGCCCGGCGATCCCGTCCAGGCGAAAGTCATGCAGTTCCTGCCGGTCGTGTTCTGCGTGTTCATGGCCTTCTTTCCGGCAGGCCTCGTGCTCTACTGGCTGACCAACACCCTGCTGTCGTTCGCGCAACAGTGGCACATCAACCGGCAGGTGCACGCGGCGAAAAAGGTCGCCGGAGGCTGATGCGCGGGGGCAGAATCCGATTCTGCCCCCGGAGGAAGGATGAACCGCCGCCGCTTCCTGATGAATGCCGGCCGCGCATGCTTGGCGGCCACGGCTACGAGGTTCGCGACTTCTTCTGCCAGTGAGCCCGGCGAGTCCAGGCACATGGAAAAGTCGACCGACGACGACGTAATCACGCTTTTCGTCTGCGGCGACGTGATGACCGGCCGCGGTATCGACCAGATCCTGCCTCACCACGTCGACCCGGCCATTCACGAGTCGTACATGACCAGCGCGCTCGGCTACGTGCGCCTCGCCGAAGAGGTGAACGGAACGATCGACGAGCCGGTCGACGAGGCTTACATCTGGGGCAGCGCGCTCGACGAGCTGGCTCGCGCGAAGCCCGATGCGCGCATCATCAATCTCGAGACGAGCGTGACGACCAGCGAGGATCGCTGGCCCGGCAAGGGGATTCATTACCGGATGCACCCGGAGAACGTCTCGTGTCTCACGGCAGCGCGGATCGATTGCTGCGTGCTCGCCAACAATCACGTGCTCGACTGGGGTTACGAAGGGCTCGCAGAGACCGTGCGAAGCCTGGACGCCGCGGCGCTGCATCCGGTCGGCGCTGGACGCGGTATCGAGGAGGCGGAGCAGCCGGCAGTCCTCGATCTGCCGCGCGGCGGCCGCGTGCTCGTGTTCGCCTTCGGCGTCACGTCGAGCGGCATCCCCCGACGCTGGGCGGCGACGGGCGAACGCGGCGGCGTGAATCTGCTCGAGCATCTCGGCGAGCGGTCCGTGCGGCGCGTTGCCGACCTCGTCGAAACCCACAGGCGGGAGCGCGATCTCGTCTTAGTCTCCATCCATTGGGGGGACAACTGGGGTTATGAAATCCCACCCGATCACCGACGCTTCGCGCATGCACTTATCGATACGGCCCACGTCGATGCTATCCACGGCCATTCATCCCATCATCCGCTCGCCATCGAGATTTATCGCGAACGGCCGATCCTCTACGGCTGCGGCGACCTGCTCAACGATTACGAGGGCATCCCAGGCTACGAGTCCTTCCGGGGCGACCTGAGCCTGCTTTATTTCCTGCGTTTCCACGCAACGTCGGGCACGCTCAGCGGTCTCGACATGTCGCCGCAGCAGGTCCTACGATTCCGCCTGAGCCGGCCGGGCCTTTCGGACACGGAGTGGCTACGCGATACACTGGACCGCGAATGCGAGCCGTTCGGCTGCCGCGTCGAGCTGCGCGCGGACGGGGGCCTGCGCCTGCGCTGGGAATAGCCGGTACTTACAGGAATCGCGACAGCCCGAACAACCCGATGTCGTGCCGTGTCCGTCCCTCGGACACGAGATCCGCCACGATCTCGCCGATGACCGGGCTGAATTTGAACCCGTGGCCCGAGCAGGGCGACACGATCCATACGGCATCGTGCCCGGGATGGCGGTCGAGCACGAAGTGCCCGTCCGGCGTGGACGTATACAGGCAGGGAACGGCGTCGACACAGCGTCCCGACAGCACGGGAATCAGGGGACGCAGAACTGCCCGCATTGCTTCGACATCTTCTTCGCGCACCTTGCGCTCGATCGTATCCACGGTGCATTCACGGCCGGGACCGTGCAGCGCGACTTTCACGGCCGTATCGATCGCCGGCAGCCCGTACGGGTAAGCGCCTTCGCCGATGTCCCAGATCCAGATCGGAAATCGATCCGGAGCGAATCCCCCGGCATCGCCGCGCGGCTCGAACCAGAACTGCACCTGGCGCTCGACCCTCAGCGGCAGCACCAGCGGCGCGAGAAAGCGGCCGGCCCACGCGCCGGCGCAAATCACGAGCTGCGCGGCGTGGTAACTTCCGCGCTTCGTGTTGATGCGCACTCCGGACGCCGACACTTGCCAGGCTGTCACCTCCTCCTTGAACAGCAGTGTGGCTCCGAGGTGCGCGGCGCGATCGAGTTGCGCGCGAACCGCAAGCTCGGCGTGAACGAAACCCGCGTTCGCCTCGAACAGGGCAACTATATCCTCGCCGGGAGCGAATGCCGGGAAGTAGCGACGGATCTGTTGCGCATCGAGCAGCTCATGCGGCAGGCCGTGCGCTCGAGCGCTGCGAAGACTGCCAGCCACCACGGCGCTGTCGGAACGGCCCAGCATGAGGCCGCCGGTCACGACCAGCAGACTCGAGCCGCTGTGGTCTTCGAGTTCGCGCCACAGCTCGTAGGCGCGCAGCAACAGCGGCACGTAGCTCGGGCTTTCGAAATAGGCCTGCCGGATGACTCGGCTCTGCCCGTGGCTGGAACCCCTGTCGTGCGGCGGAAAATACCGGTCGAGTCCGAGCACGCGTTGACCGCGTGCCGCGAGCTGGGCGGCCGCGGCACTGCCCATCGCGCCCAGGCCGATCAGGATGACGTCGTAAGTCGCGCTCATTCCGTGCCGATAAGCCGATTGCTTTTGCCGAAATCCGGCGTCAGTTCGTAAGGAGGGGCTTCGCGCACCGTCGGGCCCTGTTGCCGGTTTCGGCCGGCGATCCGAATGCATTTGCACCGCCCGGGGAAATCCATGATCGCACATCACCTCCGAACGGCATCCCCGGCTTTCGCAATTCTGGCGCTCTTCAGCATGGCCTGTCCTGTGGAGGCTGCAGAGCCACGCTATGAGGCCGGCATGCGCGGCATCGCCCTGTTCGGCAACGGCGAGCCGGCCAACGACATTCTGGGCGGCGGCGTCTTCGTCAATCGAAGCTTGCGCGACCGCTGGTACGCAGGGGTGGCGATCGAGAGGTACAGCTTCGATTTCGAGCGCGTGGCGGGGGTAGTGGGCATCACACAGGCCCCGTCCGAAAGCGACATCGACGCCAAAGCCACGAACAACGTGCTGAGCGCTTTCATCGGGCGACGCTATGGCGCGAACGAGCGAGGCTTGCAGCTCTACTGGACGGCGGGTCTCGGCGTGAATTTCCCGAGCGTCGACGACGCCAATGGCCCGACAGCGACCGGTGGCACGTTCGATGTCACGACCGATGCCGGCACCGAGCTGCATGTGCTCAGCTCGGCCGGATTGCGTTACGCGTTTTCGCAGCGCTGGAGCGTGGATGTCGCTGCGCGTCTCGAGCATCACTTCATGGACTACCAGGTGCGGGACCGCGTGTCGGGCAACACGAGGGAGATCGACTCCCAGTCGCCCTGGGGCGTGCACTTTGGGTTCACCTACGGGTTCTGACAGCGGTAGGCGCGAGCCTGCCGTTCGCGCATTCCCATCGGGAAGGCACAAATCAATCGGCCAGCTTCGTCGTGATCGAGATCTCCGAGTGCAGCGTGCGGTGCACCGGGCATTTCTCGGCGATGCCGAGCATCTTCTGGCGCTGCTCGTCCGTCAACTCACCCTCGAGCTCGATGCTCCGCTCGAAGCGATCGATCTTGCCTTCCCGGGTTTCGCACTCGTCGCAGTCGACCGCATGTATCTTGTTGTGGCGCACGGCGACGGTCACGGACTCGAGGGGATACTTCTTGTGCTCGGCATAAAGTCGCACGGTCATGCCCGAGCAGGCGGCGAGGGCGGCTGACAGCAGGTCATAAGGCGTAGGGCCGGACGCATTGCCGCCGTAATCGACCGGCTCGTCGGCGACCAGCGGATGGCCGTCCGCGCTGATCTCGGTGCGAAAGGCGCCGGCTTTCGTGCGCGCGAGCACGAGGCCGCGTTCCGCGCGCAGTGTTTCGACCAGTGGAGCCTCGACCGCCAGATACTTGCTGGCCCATGCCGCGAGAACTGCGCCGACGTAACGTGAATCCTCGTCGCGGCTCAGCAGGTGATCGGCCTTGTCGAGCGACACGAAACTCTTCGGGTGCAGTGCGTGCGTGAAGAGTTGGCCGGCGTTGTCGATGTCGACAGTGTCGTCGAGCGGCGAATGCAGGATCAGCAACGCGCGACGCAGATTGCGAACCGTCTCCGGCAGCGCCTGGCGCTCGAGGTCGTCCAGGAATTGTTTGCGGATGCGAAACGGCCGGCCGCCCAGCAGCACCTCGGCCTCGCCGTCCCGCTCGATATCCCTGCGCTTGCCTTTGAAGAGCCGCGCGACGTGGTTCGCGCTGGCCGGCGCATTGATGGTCGCGACCGCGACGCTGGAAGGAATGTCGGCCGCTGCCTGCAGGACCGCCGTACCGCCCAGCGAATGACCGACGAGGATCTTCGGCGCGGCGTACCCGGCTTCGAGGAACCCGGCCGCGGCAACCAGATCGCCGACGTTGGACGAAAAGCTCGTGGCCGCGAACTCGCCCTCGCTTTCGCCGAGTCCGGTGAAGTCGAAGCGCAGCACGGCGATCCCTTCCGCCACGAGCGCGCGCGAAATGTTGCGCGAAGCACGAAAATTTCGCGTGCACGTGAAGCAGTGCGCGAACAACGCGAACGCCGCCGGCTCGCCTGACTCGGGCAGCTCGAGGCTGCCGGCCAGAGTCACGCCTTCGGCGTTCTCGAACTCGACGGTGCGGCTCGGCATGTGACGATCTCCCCGCGACGCCTTCCTCTGAGGCGATATCCGGCCGATGATACCGCGCATGCAAGCCGCCCCCGACGAGACTATCGACGAGACCATCGCCGCGCTGGCCACGCCCCCCGGCCGCGGAGGCATCGGCATCGTGCGCGTGTCCGGGCCGCTCGTGCGTCGAATCGCCGAATCAGTTCTCGGTCGTTTGCCGGAGCCGCGCCGCGCGCGGTTCGGTTCTTTTCGTGAAGCCGATGGTGGCGCAATCGACACCGGTCTTGCGCTGTTTTTTCCCGCGCCGCAATCGTTCACTGGCGAGGACGTGCTCGAGCTGCACGGCCACGGCGGGCCGGTCGTTTGTGACATGCTGCTCGCGCGTGTGCTCGCGCTCGGCGCGCGCCAGGCCCGGCCGGGAGAGTTTTCCGAGCGCGCGTTCTTCAACGACAAGCTCGATCTGACCCAGGCGGAGGCGGTCGCGGATCTGATCGACAGCGGCTCGGCCGCCGCGGCCAGGGCTGCCATGCGCTCGTTGCAAGGCGAGTTCTCGAGCCGCGTGCGAGAGCTGGGCGAGGCCGTCACTTCGTTGCGCGTTTACGTCGAATCGGCGATCGACTTTCCCGACGAGGAGATCGACTTCCTGAGCGGCAACGAGGTGCGCGACCGCATCGACGGCTTGCTGCGTCGGTTCGACGAGCTTGCGCGCACCGCGCGGCAGGGCTGCCTGCTCCAGGAAGGCATGACTGTCGTGCTCGCCGGTCGCCCCAACGTTGGCAAGTCGACCTTGCTCAATCGGCTGGCCGGCAGGGAGGCCGCGATCGTCACGGCAGTGCCGGGCACGACGCGCGACGTGCTGCGCGAGCGCATCGATATCGACGGCTTGCCGCTGCACGTGATCGATACGGCGGGACTCCGTGACACCGACGACATCGTCGAGAAGGAAGGCGTGCGCCGCACCCGCGAGCAGATCGCGCAGGCCGACCGCGTCCTGCTGATCGTCGATGCCGCGGATCCGCATCCCGACGATGAGCCGCGCAGGCTGCTCGACGAGTCGGCTCGCGAAATTCCGCTGACGATGGTACGCAACAAGATCGACCTGACCGGCGAGCCGCCGGGGATCGAGCAGCGGAATGAAACAGCGCTGCTGCGAATCTCGGCTGCAACAGGTGCCGGCCTCGATGCCCTGCGCGCCCATCTCGAAGATTGCGTCGGCTATCGGTCGGGCGACGCCGGAATGCTGACGGCGCGCCGCCGTCACCTGAATGCGCTGGCTACGGCGCGAGCGCATGTCCAGACCGGCCGCGCGGAGCTCCTTGCGTCCGCCGCAGGCGATCTGCTCGCGGAAGAGCTGCGTCTCGCGCAAACGGCGCTCGGCGAGATCACCGGCGAGGTCACGAGCGACGAGCTGCTCGGCCGGATATTCGCCAGCTTCTGCATCGGCAAGTAACAGGCATCGCGTAACGCATCAGTGAAGACACGCTGCCTATGCTCATTGCGCAGGCGACTGTGGCCGGCTTCTCCTCGCAATGAAAAAGATCGCCGTTGCCACGGCCAGCGCGAGCGCGAACGCGGCCCATTCGCGGAGCGTCACGCTGGTCAGCATCCAGACGATGACGCCGCAGGCGAGGACGATGACCAGCCCGGGCAGCGGTACGCGAAAGGGCGTGCCGCCGGCGTTCACGTCCCGGCGCCGCAGTTGCCAGGTCGCCAAGCAGCACATGCCGTACAGCACCAGTATCGAAAGATTCGCGATGATCGCGAGCTGTTCGAACGTGCTGGTGATCGCGAGCACCAGCACGATTGCGCACTGGACGAGGATTGCGACGACGGGAGTGTGATACTCGGCGTGCGTGCGCGCGAATGTGGCGGGCAGAAAGCCGTCGCGCGCGAAGGCGAAGAGCATTCGCGGCGTGGCCAGCGTCATCGCGCCGACATGGCCCAGCATTGATACGACAGCGCCGATGAGCAGCACCTGACGCGCCCATCCACCCATGGCCATGCCGGCTGCATCGGCGAGCGGCGCGGCCGTCGCCTCGGCGAGCGCCGGTCCCATCACGCCCTGCGCGACGAACTGCAGGCCCGCGTAGAGCACCGTCACCGCCGCGATGGCGATGAAGATCGAGCGCGGCACCGTGCGCGCGGGGTCCTTGACTTCACCGCCCGGCACCAGCGCCGCCTCGATCCCGGCGAACACGAAAATCAGCAGGACGCTGCTGCGGGCCAGCGTCGCCGCGCTCGGCGGCTCGGCGACGTCGAAGTGCTCCGGGTCGATCGCGAACGCACCACCGACGACGAGCAGCAGCAGCGGGAGGAGCTTCGCGACGGTCAGCGCCGTGTTCACGCGCGCGCCGCGCTCGACGCCCATGATGTTGATGGTCGCGAATACTGCGTAGACCACGATCAGAAATACTGCCGACGCTGTCGGCGACGCCAGTGGCGGCACGAGTGCACCGAGGTTCGCGACGAGCACTGTCGCAACCGCCGCCATCGCGAACGTAAGCAGCATCCACAGCAGGAATCCGGTGAGGAAGCCGAAGAACGGCCCGAACGCGACCTCGACATAGGCATACGGTCCGCCCGTCATCGCGACGCGGCTGCCGGCCTCGGCCATGCACAGCACGATGAGGCTCATCACGATGGCGCAGAGCAGGTACGCGATGGGCGCCGTTGCACCGAGCGTGCCGGCCATGTCGGCCGGCAGGCGGAAGATGCCGCCGCCGATCGTGATGTTGACGATGCTCGCGGCCAGGGCGAAGGTGCCGAGGGATCGGATCAGAGTCGACTCGGCGGACGGCTTGCTGCTCACTTCGAACCCCCGCTGGCTTTCATGCCCGGACCTTCCGCTCGTTTCCCTCGGCCCGCTCGCCGATATTCAGTTATCAATCGTGTCCATGATGCTTATGAACGAGGGCATGACCGCGGCCTCGCGCCAACAGCCAGCGATTCGCCGGGAAGGCGGCGGCCCCCGCCAGAACGAGCGCGAAGGCGAGGCTGCCCCAGAACAGCGGATCGCCCAGCCCTGCGTCCATGGCGCCGGGTACCACGAGCATCACTGCATTGTCCACGATCTCCATGATGGTGATCGATAACGTATCGGCGGCAAAGGCAAGACCCAGCGCAGTGCCGGTCGCGATGCCGGCGCGAATCAGCGGAAGCAGGGTCATCGCGTAGCCGAACGCAAACGCGAGCACGACCGCGAGAACGACGGTGCTCCAGTTGCCCCATCCGAGCGCCGTGCCGATGACCATGCCCAGCACTTCGCCGATCGAGCACCCCGTCAGGCAATGAACCGTGGCGCTGAATGCCAGCTTGTTGAGCGATGCGTGATTGGCCGCCTGCCGATTCCCGGGGCTCATTGGATCGATTCCGGCGGATAGTCGGCCGGGTCGTAGTCGGGCGCCGGGTGCTGCGGATCAATCGCCCGCAGCGCGTCCCGGACGAGCGTAGCAACGACGACGTCCCGGAACCAGCGCTGTTCGGCGGGCACGACGTACCAAGGCGCCTCTTCGGTCGAAGTCCGCTCGAGCGCGATCTCGAATGCGCGCATGTATTCACCCCAGCGCTCGCGTTCTTTCAGATCGCCCGGGTTGAACTTCCAGTGCTTGTCGGGCCGCTCGAGGCGCCGGCGGAAGCGCTCGGCCTGATAGTCCCGGGAGATGTGCAGCATCACCTTCACGACCCGCGTTCCCTCGTCGCGCAGCAGCCGTTCGAACGCGACGATGTGCCCGTAGCGCTTTTCGATGATCGCCGGGTGAGCCAGGGCGTGAACGCGCGCGATGAGCACGTCCTCGTAGTGCGATCGGTTGAAGACACCGATGTATCCGGCGCCCGGCACGTGCCTGTGCACCCGCCAGAGAAAGTCGTGAGCGAGCTCCAGATCGGTCGGTGCCTTGAAATTCCACACTCTGATGCCCTGCGGATTCAAGCCGCCGAAGACGTTGCGAATGGTCGAGTCCTTGCCGCCCGCGTCCATCGCCTGGAGGACGAACAGCAGCGCGCGGGAGGATTCCGCGTAAAGCCTTTCCTGCAGCCCGTCGATTTCCTGGTGGAGTTCGCGGAGCCGGTCTTTCGCCTCGTGTTTCGTCCAGTCCTGGGTGTCGTCGGTGACCCGATCGGACAGGCGGACGGCCGCGCCGGGCGGGATGCGGTATCGGTCGAGGTCGATCTGCATAGCTGGAACGTGCCCGGACGATAGCACGGTCGTCGCAATTGGGGGCCATCCTGCCCTATCCGACGCCCAACTGCAGGCGCCGGGCACAGCCACGGTGTTACTAATGGTCCGGCTTGACATATCGGCCGCCGGGGGCTACTGTGAGCGTCAGGGAGATTTTGGGAATTTTCCCCCAAAGCGCCAACCGAATAACCAGTCGATAACGAGCCGGTCGACCGGCCCGGCGTATGGCCCATACGCCACTGCCGGCCGTCGTCCGGTGCGCCCCGAGCACTGCCGGAGATGCCCGCCCGATCATGACCTGAACTGCAACAACGCAAGCGACTCGGCATCGGCCGGCGGAAGCGACGACAAGCCAACAAGGAGGAGTTTCCAATGCGATTGAAAATACCCGGGATATTCGCCGCAAGCTTTTTTGCGGTGTTCCTCTTCCAGCCGACGTACGCCACCACCGTGCTCCAGATGAGCCTGGACGACCTCGCGACCCGCGCCGACCGCGTGTTCCGGGGCAGCGTTCTGTCCCAGGAGCCGGGCAGCGCCGAGTTCGGCGGCGGCAATCTGCCGACAGTGACCTACGAGCTGCTCGTGGAGGAGCAGTTCAAAGGCGATTTCCCGTCGGGCGAAGAGAAGACCGTAGTCACCGTCACCATGATCGGCGACTCGAAAGAGACCGAGATCGTAGTGGACGGCCAGCGCCGTCTTTCCAGTCTTCCCGATGTGCCAAAGCTCCGGGTCGGCGAGGAGTACGTGCTCTTCACCACCCAGCCGAGCGCGGCCGGACTGTCTACGACCGTCGGGCTGGGCCAGGGCGCTTTCAAGATTTTCCTGTCGCCCGACCGCCAGGAGCTGGCGGCGAACGAGCTGAACAATGCCGGCCTGTTCGAGGGACCGGTGGCCTACGCAACCCTGGCCGACGCGATCCGCGCCGCGCTGGGTAATTGAGGAGGGTGACGCGATGAAATTCACCATGCGCAAAACGCTCACCACCCTCGCAGTCCCGGCAGCACTGTGCTTCGCCGGTTCCGCCTTTGCCGCAGGCCCGCTGGCGCTCTGCAACAGCGGCGAGCCGTTCCTGTGGCCGGGCGGTGGCGCCAACATCCCGTTCAACCCGGACCAGGGTGATCTGGGCCCGCTCACCAATGCGCAGGCCGTAGCGCAGGTCGCCACGTCCTTCGACGCCTGGGAAAACGTTTCGACCGCCACCGTGACCTACACGAACGCCGGACTGCTTCCGGTGGACGTGGACATCACCAACTTCGACCCGTTTCTGGACGCGCCGGCCCCCGACGGACTCTCGGCCATCGTCTTCGACGATACCGGCGAGATCTTCGATCTGTTGTTCGGCCCGGGTTCCGGCGTGCTGGGTTTCGCCACTCCGGAATGGGGCAATACCGTCACGTGCGAGATCCTCGAGGGTCTCTCGTTCCTGAACGGGCCAGCGTTCGACGACATCACGGCGGCCACCGACGTCATGGTGCACGAGTTCGGCCATTACACGAACCTCGCCCACACCGTCGTCAACGGCCAGCTGGGCCTCGGTCTCGGCGACACGTCCGGCCCGCAGCCGGACGATCCGTTCGTCGCGCCCGACCCGTTCATGGTCGATTACATCGAGACGATGTATCCGTTCTACTTCGGTCCGGGTGTCGGCACCCAGACCCTGGAGCGCGACGACATCAGCTCGGTGTCGGCGTTGTATCCTGACGCGAGCTTCGCTGCGACCACGGGGAATATCGCCGGAACGATCTTCGCCTCCAACGAGACGACGCGGGTGACCGGCGTCAACGTGATCGCGCGCAACGAGACCGATCCGTTCGAGAACGCGGTGTCGGCGATCTCCGGCGACTACAACCAGAGCACCTCGCAGGCGGATCCGATCACCGGGACCTACACGCTGTTCGGCCTGACGCCCGGCGCGGAGTATCGCGTCTACGTCGACGAGCTTCTTGCGGGTGGCTTCAGCACCCCGCCGGCCTCACCGCTACCGGGGCCCGAGGAGTATCACAACGGCGCAGCCGAGTCGAACAATACGGACACGGCGGACCCGCCTGCCGATTTCGTGCACGTGAATCCGGCGGCCAGCGGCGTGGATGTGATCTTCAACGCGCCGCGCGCGGGCGACCCGCTGGCGCTCGGCGATGACGACAACATCCAGTTGTTCATGCCGTTCACGTACGAGCTCTGCGGCATGTCGTTCGATTCGCTGTTCGTGAACTCGAACGGCAGCGTGACCTTCGGCGCGCCGAGCAACGACTTCTCGGAAAGCACCGGCGAGTTCCTTGCCGGACCGCCGCGTATCGCCGGCTTGTGGGATGATCTGAACCCGACGGCGGGAGGCGTCATCACGTTCGGTGAGAGCAACAACAACTTCACGGTGAGCTTCGACGGCGTGCCGGAGTTTCCGGCGGCCGGGGCCAACAGCTTCACCATCGAGTTGAAACGCTCCTCGAACCACATCGACATCGACTACGGTGACGTGTCGGCTGTCGACGGGATCGCCGGCGTGTCTTGTGGTGGTGCGGTAACCTCCGGCTTCGAGACGCCCTCGGACCTCAGCGCCTTCGGCAACGAGCGGATCAACCTGCAGAACCAGCCGGCGCTCTTCGAGGTCTTCAACGCGACCAGCGCCATGGATCTGGCCAATGACGGTGTGCGGTTCAACGGCACGACGAACTACGAGGACAACTGGGCCGAGCCGAACGACTCGATCGGACAGGCCCGGGCGATCTCGCTGCCGTTCAGCAGCATCCCGGTGACCCGCTTTACCGAGATCGAGCCGACCGGCGGCGACGTCGACTTCTACCGCTTCGACGCAACCGGCGGGACATCGCTGGTGCTGCAGGTCGTCTCGGGGCAGCTCGACAGCCTGATCGGCCTGTTCGACCGGGACGGCAATCTCGTCGCCCTGGACGACGACGGCGGCACCGGATTGCTGTCGCGCATCGTGTTTCCCGTGCCTGCGGACAGCGAGTACTTCCTGGCCGTGACGACGTTCCCCGATGACGACTTCACCGGTGACGGCGACAGCGGCGGGCGTTACGTGCTCGATCTGTCCGCCATCGTCGGCACCGTGCTGCCGCTGGGCGACGACACCTCGGCGGAAGTGCCGCTGCCCTTCTCGTTCCCGTTCCAGGGATCGAGCTTCAGCAGCGTGTTCGTCAATTCGAACGGCAACCTGACTTTCGGATCGGGTGACGGGGACTTCACGGAGACCGTGGGCGAGTTGCTGAGCGATCAGCCTCGCATCGCGCCGCTCTGGGATGACCTGTCGCCCAACGCCGGCGGACTGGTCGTCGTCGGGTCCGATGCCACCTCCCTGACCGTCACGTTCGATGGCGTGCCGCAGTTCTTCAACTCGGACGACAACACGTTCTCGGTGACGCTGCGTGACGACGGAACGGTCGAGATGAGCTACGCCAGCGTCGGTTCGGCCGACAACATCGTCGGTGTCACGGAAGGCGGCGGCGCCGCCGATCCGGGACCGAGCGATCTGTCCTCGTCACCGACCTGGCCGGTCACCGGGACGACCTACGAGCAGTTCACGTTCGGGTCGCCCAACGACCTGGAGGGCTCGACGATCATCTTCACTCCATAGATTCGGTTGCAACGACGAAGGGGCGGCGGGCTTCGGCCCGCCGCCTTTTTTATGTGTCGGGCCTGCCGTGGAGGTTGCAACCGAGGCTATCTGTGACTGCGGTCACAGCCGGCAACGACAGGTGCTTGTAGGGTCGATCGACAGCGAAACTGGCTGCGATGCGAGCACTTGCGGAGTGCATCATGAAAATCCTGCGGATCGGCATTCTGAACCTTACGCTTTTCGGATTGGGCGGTTGCGCCAGCATGAGCGGCGAGGAATGCGCCCTGAGCGACTGGCGCACGATCGGATTCGAAGACGGTTCCCAGGGGTACACGGCGGATCGCCTCGGCGACCATCGCAAGGCCTGCGCGAAGCACGGCATTGCCCCCGACCTTCGCACCTATCAGGCCGGACGCGATGAAGGGCTGGAGCTTTTCTGCCAGCCGTCACGCGGATTCAGTCTCGGCGCCAGCGGCGGTCATTACAACGGTGTCTGCTCCGCGGACCTCGAGCCCGGGTTTCTCGACGGCTATCACTCCGGCGCCGAGCTGTACAGCTTGCGCGCCGCCGTCAATTCCGCGACCCATCAGATCCACGCCCGGGAGAGCGAGCTGGAACGGTCGGAGGATCTGATCCGCGAAAAGGAAGCGGCGCTGATCGACAGCGAGACCACCACGGACGAGCGCATCATGTTGCTCGCCGATCTCAAGGACCTGTCGGAACGTACGGGGCAGCTCGAGGCGGAAATCGATCTGCTGATCGACGACCGGGCCAGGCACCAGGAGCGCCTCGCGTCCTATCAGGCGACCTTGGCCTACGACGGATATTGACCGGCGGGACGGACGCCGCTCAACCGCATCAACAGGGCCACGCCGAAGCCCCAGGCGCCGTTGAGGATCAATCCGCCGGCGATGATCAGGGGATTCCAGCCCGCCGCGAACGCCCCGCCCTTGAGCGGGAACACCACGAACAGCGCCACTGCGGTCGGGCCGATCGCGCCCAGCAGGATCGCCCGCAGCCAGTAATTCCACGCTGTTGCGTCGCGGATGAACCACCAGACGGGAATGCCCCACACGCCGCCCCAGAACGCCAGCGAGATCACCGCCGGCACGCCGAACGGCCGCGTCGGTGCCATCGCGTACGGCGCGCCCGGCGCCAGGCCGGCCAGCCAGAACAGCGCATAGACGCCCTGGTGGAAAATCAGCGTCGAGATGAAGCCGGCAACGAAAGCCCTGAGATACTGCATGGCGATCCTCCGGTCCTCAAAAGGAGCATCTTGCCGACGACGGATCATTCATCGACGTCGATACCCAGCTCTGTGTAAAACGCATCGTAGCTCGGCGGCCGGTCGAGGAAGTTGCGCAACAGTCGATCGGGCTCGATCGTGCCGCCCGGCTCCAGTATTTCGCGCCTGAAGCGCATGCCGACTTCGGAATCGTCCAGACCTTCCCGCTCGAAGACGCTGAACAGATCCTGCGCAAAAACCCTCGACCAGACGTATCCGTAGTAGCCCGCGTCGTAGCCGCCCATGACCGGCAGGAAGCTGGCGGACGGCATCGTGCCCGGCACCGGCGGCAGCGGCGTCGACTGCGGCATGAGCTCGAACCACAGCGCGTCGGGATCGACCTCCGGCCCGGAGGTGTGCAGCGTCATGTCGTAAATGCCGAGGAACGCCTGCCGCGTCCAGAACACGCCGGCATCCGAATTCCGGGACCTGAGCAGATCGTCGATGAGCTCGTCCGGCATCGGCTTGCCCGTATCCACGTGGCTGGACAGGCGCTTCAGGACCGACGGCTGCCACGCCCAGTTCTCGAGCATCTGCGAAGGGGTCTCGACGAAGTCGCCACGCACGTTCGTGCCATAGAGCGTGGCATACGGCGCCGTCGACAGCGTCGAATGCATGACGTGACCGAGCTCGTGGAGGAACTCCGTGAAATCGCGGTGGCTGAACAATGCCGCCTGTCCCTCGGCGCTCGACGGACCGTTACCGACGATCGCGGCGATGGGCAGAACGTATCTGCCATCCGGCCGTTGCCGCCCCGCTCGCAATCCGAACGTGGCCGGACGCTGGAATTTTCCCGGCCGCGGTACCAGATCGAGGAAGAACCATCCGATGGGCTCGCGCCCCTTGCCGTCGGTGATGGCGTACTGGCTCACGCCGGGCGCCCAGGTTTCATCCGCTTGCACGCGATGAAATGCCACCCCGAACAGCTCTTGAATCATCTCGAGCACCGCGGGAACGACCCTATCGACGGGCAGGTATTGCCGAACGGCTCCGGCGTCGACGTCGAACCGCGAGCGTTCCAGTTGCGCCTGAAAACAGGCATAGTCCCAGGCAGAGAACGGCGTTTCGTCGCCACCGGCCGCTTTCAACGCGGCGAGCGTCGCGATTTCCTCGCGCGCCTTCGGCATCAGCTTCGCGTCGATTTCGCGCAGCAGCGCGAGGGCGCGTTCAGGCGTGCGCGCCATCTTCGTATCGAGTTGCAGCGCCGCCCAGCTCTCGAAGCCTGACAGCTTCGCGATGCGGTCGCGCAAGGCGACGGCCTGCGCCACCCGCCGCGAGTTGTCTTCACCGCCGCGCTCGAAAAAAGCCTCCTGGAATCGGCGCCGGGCGGCGGCTGATTCCATATGGGTCATGAACTGCTCGGCGAGCGGACTGAAGTCGACCGGAAAGACATAACCCTCGGTCGTTTGCGCGAGCGTGGCCACGACATCTTCCGGCAGCGATTCGGCCTCGGCCGATGTGATCTCGACGGCCGAAGCGTGCTCCGCGAGCGCCTGCTGAAAGTCGATCTGCAGGCTGTTCAGACGCTCGAGAAGCTCGCCGACCTCGGCGCGGACGTCCGGGTCCGGGTGGGCGCCCGCGCGGCGTCCGGCCTCGACGTACATTTTCGCGAGTTGCCTGTCCGCCTGTGTCTCTCCGCGTGCCGCCTTTGCAAGCGCATGAATCCCGGAATTGGCGGATATCTCCACGCCGAAAGCACCGACCGCCTCATTGCAGCGCGCCGATGCTGCCCGAACCGCCTTGTCGACAGCGGCACTGGCGAGCAGCTTCTGTGCGACGAGCGCGTCGTGCATATTGGCGATGGCCGTCTCGATTGCGATCAGCGCAGCCATGTCCGATCTGGCGTCTCGCTGCGCGATGACGGCACGCACGTTTTCGTGCGCACTTTCGATCGCCGTCCTGCAGCTCGAGTCGATCTGCTTCGGGTCGAGCCGCCACGCAACGCCCGTGCCCCCGCCGGCCCATGTTTTTGACGGCGATTCCGCCGCCGGCGAAGCCGATATCAAGACGCAGCCGAGCAGGACGGCCTGTGCGACCCTGGCAAGCCGGCTGCCGATCGCTGCCGCTGCGGAGTATCCTGTGCCCATCCGGGTATCCTGCCACGAGACAAGAACGGGATGAACGGCGACCTGCGATCGCGCCTCAGCGTTCACAGCCACGACGACACGCTCGGGCGCTGGTCGGTGGCCTGGTGCCGGCCGCATCCTGTGCTCGCGCCGCACGTCGCAGCGATCTGGTACGGCGAAGGCTGCGTAAGCTACGCGCGCGACCGTATCCTGCCGTCGGCCGCCAGCCACCTGCTCATCAATCTCGGCCCGACCCAGTACCTCGTCGAGCACGGTCCGCCCGAGCGGCGCATTCCCTTCGTCGATGTCTGGTATTCAGGCCTGCACCAGACGCCCATCGATACGGAAGCGCCTCACGGCAACGCATTACTCGGAGTCGCACTGCGTGCCAGCGGCGGGCGGCCCTGGCTGCACACCGATGCCGATCTGCTGGCGAACCGCGTTCTGCCGCTGGCCGACGTGCTCGGCGACGGCGTGCTGGCGCTGCGCCAGCGCCTGCTCGAAACGGCCGGCATAGAAGAACGTTTCGGGCTCGTCGAAAGCTGGATCGCCGCTCGTCTGAGCTCGTGTCACCGCGTGCATTCGGCCGTGACCGCGGCGCTGAATCGCATCGAAAGAACGGCCGGCTGCGTGCCCGTCGAGGAGCTGTCGCGAGAAACCGGCGTGAGCCGCAAGCACCTGAGCGAGCTGTTTCGGCGCCAGATCGGGCTCAATCCGAAGGCGCTCGCGCGCGTGTTGCGCTTCAAGAGCGCGATCGGCCTGCTCACCGGCGTCGAACGCGTGCCATGGGTCGAGCTCGCGGCGCACTGCGGGTATTACGACCAGTCGCATCTGATCCGCGACTTCCGCGCCTTCAGCGGCTACGCGCCCGGGGAGTTCGTCCGCCACGCGAGGCCGGACGGCGACAGCATCGTCGTGAGGTGACATTTTTCCAAGACTGAGCGGCAGCGCGGCAGCCATGCTTGCGTTGCCCGAACAAGAAACGGAGGGGTAGAGGATGCCTGAAGTCAACCTGTGGGCCGTGCTCCTGGCGGCGCTGGCGAGCTTCGTGCTCGGCGGTCTGTGGTACTCGCCGGTGCTTTTCGGCAAGGCATGGCAGCGCGAGACGGGTCTGACGGACGAGCGCCTGAAATCGGGCAACATGGGGCTGATCTTCGGCTTGAGCTTCGTGCTCAGCCTGGCAGCGGCCTTCGTCTTCGCGCTGTTCCTCGGCCCGCGCCCGCCGCTCGCGCTCGGCCTCGGCGCCGGCGCTTCTGCGGGGCTCTTCTGGGTCGCCGGCAGCTTCGGCATCAATTATTTGTTCGAGCGCAGGTCGCTCAAGCTGTTTCTCATCAACGGCGGCTATCACGCGCTGCAGTTCACCGCGATCGGCCTCATCCTGGCGCTGTGGCCGGCGGCCGGACCCGCGCCCGCCTAGGGCGCTCGTGTGCAAATCGAGCTGCGCGCCGACCACTCGAGCGACGAGGCGTCGGCCAAATCCGCGACCGGCAAGAGCCTGGGCGAATGGTTCGCGATGCTGGACGAGCGCGGTGGCCCGCAGCTGGGCCGCCGCGAGATCGGTCAACTTCTCTATTCGACTTGCAATCTGGACCCGTGGTGGATTGCCACCCTGAACATCGAATACGAAGCGGCCCATGGGATCGTCGACAAGGACGGGCGGCCGAAGGGTTACACGATCTGCGCGACGAAAAGCGTCAAGGCAACGCCGCAGGCTTGCTTCGCGGCCTTCGCCGGCAGGCAGGCGCTCGACGCCTGGCTGGGGCCGAAGCACGTGCTCGATTTCAAGGACGGCGGCAGTCTGAGCAACGCGGACGGCAATCGCGCGACGATTCGCAAGATCAATCCCGGCAAGACCCTCAGGCTGATCTGGCAACAGGCCGATGCCACGCCCGGAACGCCGGTCGAGGTCAAATTTCAACCTGCGGGCAGCAAGACGACCGTGATGGTCACGCACGATCGGTTGCAGACGCGCGCCGAGGCGGACGGCTTTCGTCGTGCGTGGGGCGAAGCTTTGAATCGCTTGAAAGCGCATCTGGAGCCGGCCTGAAGACAGCGTAAAGCTTCCGGCCGGATCAACGAGGAATCGCCATGAATCGTTCGCTCATCCTGCTCGCCCTGGTGGCGGTGGCGACCGCGGCGGCGGAAACGCCGGCCTCGCGCTTCGAGGCGCTCGAGTACCTGGCCGGCCACTGCTGGACGGCGCGCTTCGACAACGGCCGGACCGACGAGCAGTGCTACGACTGGCTCTACGGCGGTAGATTCCTTCGCAGCCGGCATGTCGTCGACTCCGATCCGCCGTACGAAGGCACGACCATTTTCAGCTGGGATCCGGAGAAGAGCCGCATTCGTTTCCACTACTTCACCAGCATGGGCGCGGTGAGCGAGGGGTATCTGGAACCCGACGGAGACGCGATCCGTATTCCGGAGACCCACGTCGGCGAGGACGGGAAGACGACCGCAATGGAAACCAGCTACCGGCGGAGCGGCGAGCGCGAGTATCGGGTCGCCAGCCGCGAGCAAACCGACGAAGGCTGGCAGGAGATGTGGACGTTGATTTATCGCCGCGTCGATTCGCCGGCTTCGGCGCAACCATCCACGCAGCCGTAACTCACGCGGATTACCCGCAACGCGCTCGCGAACCCCCGGGCCTCAGGTCGAGAGTCCGGGAGAACCTACCCGGCGGTGAGCCGCTCCAGCTGTCCGGCGAGCACGATCGCCGTCGCAACGATGGCGAATACTCCCAGCAACGCCGGGAATGCGAGATAGATCCATACGGTCAGCGCGACATAGAACGCCGCGGCGGTGACAAACGAGAAAAACTGCAACCCGGACGGGTTGGGAAATCGAGATTGAAGCATGGCGCACCCTCCCGGCGTGCATCGTCCCTGCTCATTGCTCACCCGTCGCCCGGCGGGTGTTTGGGGCTGCCTGTTTACCATAATCCGGCGGCGATGGCGACCCCGATTTCTGGCCATTCTTCAGCCCGCGGTGCGCCTTGGCCTGCACGTTAGTGGGCAGGTGCCGGAACTTCATGTGCCCGTTCGGTCCTCGAGTGGGGAATACCGCGCCGTCGCTGGCCCATCAGCCGAGGATGCCCTCTCGGCGGTAGAGGCGGGTGGCAAGCCAGCCGAACGCGCTCCCGAACAGCAGGGTGGTGGCCGCCGAAACCGCCAGCCACAACAGGTCGAGCGGCTCGTTCTTGATGAGGTCGGTTACCAGCAGGTGCTGGCTCAGGGAGGGTACGGCCATCAGCGCGAGGCTCGGCCTCAGCGTGAACACGGCGGCGACGATGATCGGCAGCGTCGGCACGAGCAGCACCACGCTCAGCCACGTTTGGGCCTCCTTGTAGCTCTTCGTGAAGCTCGCGACCACGGTCATCAGGGCCGCGCCGAGCGGCACGAACGGCAGCATGACGAGGAAGGCGCCGGCCGCGACAGCCGGGCCGAAATTGGCCACCATGCCGAGCGCCTTGAGCGGGATGAGGCTCAGGCTGACGGCGAACGAGATCAGCGTCAGCGCCAGCGAGATCGTCATATAGAAGCATGTCGCTAGCATCTTGCCGGAGATCAGCGTGGCGCGGGTGGCGGGCAGCGTCAGCAGCGGCTCGAGCGAGCCGCGCTCGCGTTCGCCGGCCGTCGTGTCGATGGCGAGATACATGCCGCCCATGAGCATGGCGAACAGCACGAAGTAGGTCATCATGCCGAGCACGAGCACGGAGCGCCCGGCCGGCGTCGACACGTCGATATCCTCGAGCGCGAGCGGCTCGACAACCGTCCAGTCGATGCCGCGCGCCTGCAACCGCAACAGCCCGACCTGCGTACCGTAAGCATCGATCAGCGAGCGGGCTCGCGCGACGTCCCTGGCGGCCCGGCTGCTCGAGCTGTCCGATACCAGCGCGATCGGTGCGGGCGCGCCTGCCGTCCAGGCGCCGGCGAAGCCTTCCGGAACGATCAGCGCCACGGCGTGCTCGCCGGCCTTGACCGCCGCCTCGACACCGGCACGATCCTCCGCCGCGGGACGGATCTCCACGCCGTGCGCGCTCAGATAGGCGATCAGGTTCGGCGCGCGTTCGGCACCCAGCACCGGCAGCTCGAGCTTCTCATCGAACTCTGCGACCCTCTCGGCGAGCATGAAGCTGACGAGCCCGGCGAACAGCAGCGGGCCGAAAAGCGGGCCGAACAGGAGCGCCGAGTAGAGGGTGCGGCGGTCGCGAAGGTTGTCGATGATCTCCTTGCGGAAAACTGCCAGCAGAGGCTTCCTCATTCGAGCCCCTCGGCGCTGCCGATCGCCTTGACGAACGCTTCCTCGAGATTCGTCTCGCCCGCTTGCGCGCGGATCGCATCCGGCGTGCCGCTCGCCGCCACGCGGCCGTGCGCGATGATGACGATCTCGTCGCAGAGCGCGGCGACTTCCTGCATGACGTGGCTGGAGAACAGCACGCACTTGCCTTGCTCTCGCAGGCTCCGGATCAGCGCGCGCAGCGCGCGCGTCGCCATGACGTCGAGGCCGTTCGAAGGCTCATCGAGCAGCACGTTCTGCGGCTCGTGCACCAACGCGCGGGCGAGCGCGGTCTTGGTGCGTTGTCCATGTGAGAAGCCTTTGGCGCGGCGATCGGCGAACTCCTGCAGGTCGAGGCGGCCGACGAGCGCCTCGACCCGCTCATCCAGCGCAGCCCCGGCCAGCCCCTGAATCCGCCCGAAATAGGCGATGTTCTCGCGCGCGGTCAGGTTCGGGTAAAGTCCGGCGCCGTGCGGCAGGACGCCGATGCGGCGCCGTACCTCGAGCGGCGCCTCCACGGTGCTGAAGCCATCGACATGCGCCGAGCCCTGCGCCGGCTCGAGGACCGTGTAGAGGATGCGCAGCGTCGTCGACTTGCCGGCGCCGTTCGGACCGAGCAGACCGGTCACGCGGCCGTCGGGCGCGTCGAAGGAGACTCCGTCGAGCGCGCGCACGGCGCCGAAGGACTTGCTCAGGTCCCGCACCTCGATCATGGGGGCGGGCCGGTGAAGCTCGTGAAGAACGGCGCGGGTTGCATGCGATCGACGCACGCGGTATCGAGCCCGTCGACCGATGCCGCGGAGACGAATTCCGCCATGAGCCGCGGCAGGCATCCGCGCGAGGCAATGCCGTGCCCCTGGCCCTGCGCTTCGATCGCGATCGCGTGCTCCAGATGTCGAGCGACGCGGCGCGCATTGGCGGGCGGCGTCACCGGGTCAGCCGTTCCGGACAGCAGCAGCACCGGGGCGACGGATTCGAGCGGCGCCTTGAAGCCTTCGTCGATGACGCCGGACGGCCACAGCTCGCAGATTTCACGGAGCGCGTCGAGCGGCGTCGCGCCCAGATAAGTGGCATCGAGAGCCGCCCGGTCGATATCCGCCGGGTCGTAAAACGGCACATCCTCCGTGCACACGACGGCGTTGTGCATGCCGTAGCTCAAGGCGTGCGCGAGCTGGCCGGTCACCATGAGCGCCTGGGCGGCGAGCGGCGCGTAGTCTTGCTGGTGAAACGTGTGGTCCAGCAACAGCGGCAAAAAGGACACAGACTCCGTCGTGTAGCTCAGCAGCCGCACTGCGATGGCCATATCCTGCACGCTGAAATCGGTCTGTCGGGGCAGCGCGGTTGCCGGATCCGCCACCTCGACCGGCACCGGGCCGTGCTCCAGCCGCTCGCGAATGCCGGCGAAGGCGGTCTCGAGATCGGGAAACGTTTCGCCGCAAACGGGCTCTGCCGCGCAGCGCTCGAACATCGTCTCCAGCGCCGCCTGCGCATCGAGCGAAATCTCCGGCCCGAGCGCGGTGTCCATCGGCACGACGCCGTCCAGGATCACGCTGCGCGTGCGATCCGGAAACCGCCGCAGATAGTGCTGCGCGACGCGCGTGCCATAGGAAACGCCGTAAACGTCGAGCTGCGAATAGCCGAAGGCTTCGCGCACCCGGTCCAGATCCATGACTGCCACGCTGGTCGTGTAGAAGCGCGGATCGCCGGGCAGGCCCAGAAGGCATTCCCTGGTTGCCGCCTGCATCATTTCCGGCGTGACTTCCTCGGACTCGAGCTCGGGCGGCGAGGGGCATTCGAGCGCATTCGAGCGCCCCGTGCCGCGCTGATCGACGAGGACGATGTCGCGCTCGCGCCTGATGTAATCGAACGCGGCGGCAAAATCGGCATAAAGCTCGGTCGATGCCTGGCCGGGGCCGCCCGCGATGACGGTGAGCGCATCGTCCGGCGGCTCCAGGCTCAGGGCGCGCACTCGCGCGACGAAGAGCTCGATGCGGCGTCCGTCCGGTTCCGCAGGATTTTCCGCAACACTCAGGCGGCCGCATTCGGCCTGCACCGCGGTGATGCCACTCGCACCCCGCAGCGTGCAGTCCACCAGGACGAGCCCGGCGGATGCGGCGGCGGAATCGCCGGCCGGCGTGCCGCAGCCGTAAGCGCACGCGAGCATCGACGCGACAAACAGCGACGGGATCGGCGCTCGCATCTGAAGTCCCCCGGGGCAGGAAGCGGCTATGTTCGCCGCGAGCCAAAGCCTTGTAAAGCCGCGCGCCGCAACTCGCTGACGCGGGGAGCAGAAGCGATATAATCGCGAATCGCTGCATTCCCGGGTTCTCCATGCATTCTTCTGATCGATACGACGTCATCGTCGTCGGCGGCGGCCACGCCGGTACCGAAGCTGCGCTCGCTGCGGCCCGTGCCGGCGCGCGCACGCTGCTGCTCACGCACAGCATCGAGACGCTCGGCCAGATGAGCTGCAATCCGGCGATCGGCGGCATCGGCAAGGGGCACCTCGCGCGCGAGATCGACGCGCTCGGCGGAGCGATGGCGCGCGCAGCCGATCGTGCGGGCATCCAGTTCCGAACACTGAATGCGCGCAAGGGCCCCGCGGTACGCGCGACACGCGCGCAGGCCGACCGTGTGCTGTACCGGCAGGCCATTCGCTCGCTGATCGAGAGCCAGCCGCGCCTGGAGATGTTTCAGCAGGCTGTCGACGATCTCATCGTCGACGCCGGGCGTGTGCGCGGCGTCGTCACTCAGATGGGGCTTGAGTTTTTCGCGCCCGCGGTGGTGCTTACGGTCGGCACGTTCCTCGGCGGGCGCATCCACATCGGCGAGGCGAACTACCAGGGCGGCCGCGCCGGCGATGCACCGGCCAACCGCCTGGCGGCGCGTCTGCGCGAGCTGCCGTTCCATGTCGGCCGTCTCAAGACCGGCACGCCGCCGCGCATCGACGGGCGCAGCATCGATTACTCGCAGCTCACGCCGCAGCCCGGCGATGATCCCGTGCCGGTGTTCTCGTTCCTCGGATCCGCGCGCGAGCATCCGCGGCAGGTCGACTGCTACATTACCGCCACCAACGAACGCACGCACGAGATCATCCGCGGCGCGCTCGATCGCTCGCCAATGTATTCCGGCGCCATCGAAAGCGTGGGACCGCGCTATTGCCCATCGGTCGAGGACAAGGTCGTGCGTTTTGCCGACAAGCCTTCGCACCAGATCTTCGTCGAGCCGGAAGGCCTCTCGACGCGGGAGGTGTACCCGAACGGCATTTCGACGAGCCTGCCGTTCGACGCGCAGCGCGACTTCGTGCGCACCATCCGCGGGTTGGAGAACGCGCACATCACCCGCCCTGGTTATGCGATCGAGTACGATTTCTTCGATCCGCGCGATCTGACGCCGGCGCTGGAGACGCGCTTCATCGCCGGGCTGTATTTCGCCGGGCAGATCAACGGCACGACCGGGTACGAGGAAGCCGCCGCGCAGGGGCTGCTCGCCGGGATCAACGCCGCGCGCAAGGCCGCCGGCCGCGAGCCCTGGTGGCCGCGCCGCGACGAGGCCTATCTCGGCGTGCTGGTGGACGATCTCACCACACGCGGGACGTCCGAGCCCTATCGCATGTTCACGAGCCGCGCCGAATACCGCCTGCTGCTCCGCGAAGACAATGCCGATTTGCGGTTGACGCCGATCGGCCGCGAGCTGGGGCTCGTGGACGACGAGCGCTGGCGCGTGTTCGAAGCCAAGCGCGAGGCGATCGAGCGCGAGACCGCGCGTCTCGAGGACATAGTGCTGCGGCCGGCGGCCATGAGCGAGGTGTCTGGCACGCCTGTCGATCGTGAGCATTCCGCCATCGACCTGCTGAAGCGCCCGGACATGGACTACGACAAACTGGTTGCGCTGCCGGGCGTGGGACCGCGCGCCGGCAGCGGGCTTGCGCCGGAGATCGAGCGCCAGATCGATCAGCAGGTGGTGACGCGGGCCCGTTATGCGGGCTATCTGCGGCGCCAGCAGGCGGAGATCGCCCGCCTGCGGCGGCACGAAGAAACCGCGCTGCCGCATGATATCGACTACGCGCGCGTGCACGGCCTCTCGAACGAGGTGCGACAGAAGCTCGACCGGCAGCGGCCGGTGACGATCGGCCAGGCGTCGCGGATTCCCGGCATGACACCGGCGGCCGTGTCGCTGCTGCTCGTGCATCTGAAGCAACGCGCCGGGCATCGCCGCTCCGCCTGACCATGAGATGAGCTCCAGGCTGCTCTACGTCGCCATCCTCGCCGCCGCGCTCCTGATCGGCTGGCAGCTCGCGCGCGACGACACGCGCACCGGCGCCGATGCGCCTGCGAGCCTGCAGGTGCTCCATCGCGGCAATGGCAACGAGCCCGAGTCGCTCGACCCGCACGCCTCGCGCACGGACTCGGCCTCGAACATTCTGCGCGACCTCTTCGAGGGACTGACGACCTTCGATCCGGCGGGCGAGCTCGTCCCCGGCGTCGCCGAGTCCTGGGAGATCAGCGACGACGGCAAGACCTACACGTTCACCTTGCGCGAGGATGCCCGCTGGTCGAACGGCGCGCCGGTGACGGCCGGCGAGTTCGTGTACAGCTTCCGGCGGCTGGTCGATCCGGCGGCCGCCGCGCAGTACGCGCAAATGCTCGAGCCGGTCGTCAATGCGCGGCGCATCACCGCCGGCGAGCTGCCGCCGGAGGAGCTCGGTGTCGCGGCGCCGGACGAGCGCACGCTCGTCGTGCGTCTCGAATCGCCCACGCCGTATCTGCTCGGCATCTTCACCCACCCGAGCACGTTTCCCGTGCATCCGCCGAACGTCGAGGACCATGGCGATGATTTCGCGCGGCCCGGGACGCTGGTGTCGAACGGCGCATTCCGCCTGACCGGATGGGTGATCGGCTCGCACGTCACAGCCGAACGGAATCCTTACTATCGCGACGACGAGAGCAACGCGATCGACGAGGTGTGGTTCCATCACATCATCGATCAGGCGAGCGAGCTGAAGCGTTACCGGGCCGGCGAGATCGATTTCACTTACACCGTGCCACCCGCGCAGTTCGAGTGGATCCAGGCGAATCTCGGCGAGCAGCTGCACGTCAGCCCGGCGTTGAACGTCTACTTCTACGGCTTCAATCTGACGCGCCCGCCGTTCAAGGACAATCTCGCGCTGCGCAAGGCGCTGTCGATGGCCCTCGACCGCGAGCAGATCACGGAGAAGCTGCTCGGCCGCGGCGAGATCCCCGCCTATGGCTGGGTGCCGCAAGGTGTGAACAACTACCAGGCGCAGTCGTTCGAATATGCGGACTGGGACGCGGAGCGGCGATTGGAGGAGGCGCGCCAGCTCTACGCCGAGGCCGGCTATTCGAGAGAGAAGCCCGTCCGCTTCGAGCTGCGCTACAACACGGGCAGCGACCACGAGCGCATCGCCGTGGCGATCCAGTCGATGTGGAAGGAAGCGCTGGGGGCCGAGGTCGAGCTGGTCAACGAGGAGTTCCGCGTGCTCATCCAGAACATGCGCGAGAAGAAGGTCACCGAGATGTTCCGCTCGAGCTGGATCGGGGATTACGACGACGCGTACACGTTCGCTCAGGTACTGGAGAGCCGTTTCGGGCTGAACATGACCGGTTACGACAATCCGGCCTACGATCGGCTGCTCGCCGAGGCGACATCGGAGACCGACCTCGCGCGGCGGCGCGAGCTGCTCGAGGAAGCCGAGCGCATCATGCTCGCCGATCATCCCGTCATGCCGATCTATTTCTACGTCAACAAGAGCCTCGTCAAGACGCGCGTGCAGGGCTGGGAAGACAACATCATGAACTATCATTACTCGCGTCATCTGTCGCTGGCGCCCGAGGAGTGACCGGTCCGGGGCAACGAACGCCGCGCGGCGAGCCCGATGCTGCGTTACGCCTTTAAACGCTTCCTCGGCGCCTGGCCGACGCTGCTGATCCTCATCGCGCTGGCGTTCTTCCTCATGCGCGCCGCGCCGGGCGGCCCGTTCGACACCGAACGGCCGGTGACGCCCGCGGTGCGCGCCAATCTCGAGCGCGCCTATCACCTCGACGAGCCGCTGCTGCAGCAGTTCGGCCGCTATCTCGCCGGGCTCGCGCACGGCGACTTCGGCCCGTCGTTCCAGTACTCCGATTACAGCGTCACGGAGCTGATCCGCGACGGGTTTCCCGTGTCGCTCAGGATCGGCGCACTCGCCATGCTGCTCGCGTTGCTGGCCGGCGTCACGGCCGGCACGCTCGCTGCGCTCAGGCAGAACCGCGCCGTCGATGCAGGCCTCATGGCCGCCGCGATGACCGGCATCTCCATCCCCAACTTCGTCGTCGCGCCGCTGCTCATCCTGCTCTTTGCCGTGCACCTCAACTGGCTGCCCGGCGGCGGCTACGGCGACGGCTCGCTGCGTTACCTGCTGCTGCCGGTCGTTGCCCTGGCCCTGCCGCAGATCGCCTATATCGCCCGGCTCACGCGCGGCAGCATGGTCGAGGTGCTGCGCAGCCCGTTCATCCGCACCGCGCGCGCGAAGGGACTGCCCGCGCACACGATCGTGCTGCGCCATGCGCTCAAGCCCGCCCTGCTGCCGGTCGTGTCGTACCTCGGGCCGGCCAGCGCCGCGCTCATCACGGGCTCGGTGGTGATCGAGCAGATCTTCGGCATTCCCGGCCTCGGCCGGTTCTTCGTGCAGGGCGCCCTGAACCGGGATTACACGCTGGTGCTCGGCGTCGTCGTGTTCTATGGCGCGCTGATCATTGCGCTCAATCTGATCGTCGATCTGCTCTATGCCGTACTCGACCCGCGCGTGCGTTACGCGTGAAGGAAATCACGCACGCCCTGCCCGCCGCGACGCCCGTCGATGAGGTGGCCGGTCGCGGCCTGTGGATGAATGCTTTCACGCGCCTGCGGCACAACCGGGCGGCGATGGGTAGCCTGATCGTGCTCGCGGGCATCGTCGCGCTCGTGCTCCTCGGCCCGCTCGCGACACCCCACGCATTCGACGATACCGATTTCGATGCCATCTCGCTGCCGCCGGGCGCCGGACATTACTTCGGCACCGACACGCTCGGCCGCGATCTTTTCGCGCGCACGCTGGTCGGCGGCCGACTGTCGCTGCTGGTCGGGCTCGTCGCCACGCTGGTGAGCCTGGCGATCGGCGTGACTTACGGCGCCGTCGCCGGCTATTTCGGTGGCCGGGTCGATCATCTGATGATGCGCGCCGTCGACATCCTGTACGCGATGCCATTCCTGTTTCTGGTGATCTTGCTGCTGGTGTTCTTCGGCCGCAACCTGCTGCTGATGTTCGTCGCCATCGGCGCCATCAACTGGCTCGACATGGCGCGCATCGTGCGCGGCCAGACGCTGAGCCTCAGGCGTCGCGAGTTCGTCGAAGCGGCGATCGTCGGCGGCGTGCCCGCATTGCGCATCATTCGCCGGCATATCGTGCCGAACCTGCTCGGCATCGTCGCCGTCTACGTGACGCTGACCATCCCGCAGGTCATGCTCGTCGAGTCCTTCCTGAGCTTCCTCGGCCTCGGCGTGCAGGAGCCGCTGACTTCCTGGGGCGCGCTGGTGAACGACGGCGCGCGCAGCATGGAGACCGCGCCCTGGATGCTCGTCTTCCCGGCGCTGTTTCTCGCCACGACGCTGTTCTGCTTCAACTTCCTCGGCGACGGGCTGCGCGATGCGCTCGACCCGAAGGACCGTATGTAGGGCCGGTTTCGACCGGCCATCCACTTCGATTGCCCAATGATCGGACATTCACATCAGCATGTTGACGGGCCGCTCCTCGAAGTCCGCAACCTCCACGTGCGCTTCGCCACGCCGGAAGGCGAAGTGCACGCCGTCGACGACCTGGGCTTCTCACTCGCGCCCGGCGAGACGCTCGGCCTGGTCGGGGAGTCCGGCTCGGGCAAGACCCAGACCGCGCACGCATTGCTGGGCCTGCTTCCCGACAACGGAAAGGCGACCGGAAACGTGCGCTATGCCGGCGAGGAAATCCTGAACCTGCCGGAGAAGCGCCTGAACCGCATCCGCGGCGCGGGCATCGCGATGGTGTTTCAGGATCCGATGAGCTCGCTCAATCCGCACCTGCGCGTCGGTCCACAGCTCAGCGAGGCGCTCACCGCGCACCAGGCGGTCGACGGCCGCCGGGCTCGCGAGGCGGCGCGCAGCATGCTCGATGCCGTCCACCTGGCGAATCCGGACGCGTGCCTGCGCGCGTATCCGCACGAGCTGTCCGGCGGCATGCGCCAGCGCGTGATGATCGCGATGGCGCTCATCTGCCGCCCGCGTGTGCTGATCGCCGACGAGCCGAGCACGGCGCTCGATGTCACCGTGCAGCAGCGCATCCTCGAGCTGCTCGGCGAGCTCAGGCGCGAGCTCGGGCTGGCGCTGCTGCTGATCACGCACGATCTCGGCGTCGTGGCCGGGAGCTGCGATCGCGTGCTGGTGATGTACGGCGGGCGGACGATGGAAGAGGGCACGGTCGACGACATCTTCTACCGGCCGCATCACCCCTACACGCGCGGCCTGCTGGGGGCATTGCCGCGCGTCGATACGGCCGGCGTGTCGCGCATGCGGGCGATTCCCGGACAGCCGCCGAGCCAGCTCGAGCCGCTGCCCGGCTGTCCCTTCCACGATCGCTGCGACTGGCGATTCGAGCCCTGCAAGTTGCAACGCCCGCCGCTCGAGCCGGTCGCGGCGGGTCATCGCAAGGCCTGCCACCTGGAACGCTTGCCGTGAGCGAGCCGCTGCTCGAGCTGCGCGACGTCGCCGTCGAGTACGACGCCGGAGGCGCCCTGTTCGGCCGGCGACGCAGGCTGAAGGCGGTCGACGGAGTGAGCTTCGCGCTCGATCGCGGCGTGAGCTTCGGGATAGTCGGCGAATCCGGCTGCGGCAAATCCACGCTCGCGCGAGCCATTCTCGGTCTCGTGCCGCTGGCGCGTGGCGCGGTGATGCTCAACGGCGAGGACCTGGCCAGGCTCGGCAGGCGTGAGCTGCGATTACGCCGCAAGTCGATTCAACTGGTCTTTCAGGATCCGCTCGGCGCGCTCGACCCGCGCATGACGGCCGGCGAGATCATCGCCGAGCCGCTCGAGACGTTTCATCCGGCGCTCGACAGAACCGAACGCACGGACCGGGTACGCGCCATGATGAGCGCGGTGGGGCTGTCACCGGCGCAGATCAACCGCTACCCGCACGAGTTCTCGGGCGGCCAGTGCCAGCGCATCGGCATCGCTCGCGCGTTGATCGCCGGACCCGAGCTGCTCGTCTGCGACGAGCCGGTCAGCGCGCTCGACGTGTCGATCCAGGCACAGATCGTCAACCTGCTCGAGGCGCTGCAGACATCTCTCGGCCTTGCGATGCTTTTCATCGCGCACGACCTGCGCATCGTGCGCCATCTCTGCGACCGCGTGATGGTCATGTACCTCGGAAAAACCATGGAAATTGCGGACAGCGAGCGGCTGTTCGAGCATCCCTGGCACCCTTACACGCAGGCTCTGCTCGATGCCGCGCCGCTCCCCGACCCGCGGCGCGAGCGGGCGCGGACCAGGCACGCCCTGCGCGGCGAATTGCCGTCAGCCGTCGAGCCGCCCGCCGGATGTGTCTTCCGCACGCGCTGCCGTTATGCGCGGGATCGTTGCGCCGGCGAAGTTCCGGCGCTGCGCAGGATCGGCGAGGCCCGGGTGGCCTGTCATTTCGCCGAAGAGATCTATTCGACGGCCTGAGGTGCCGGAGCGCCGAACGGAATCGGCACCGGTATGCCATTCACCGTCAGCAACCCGCCGCTGTACTCGGCATCGACGACGTAATTCTCGTCCTGTACCTCGACGAACCCGGATTCCAGCAGCATCTGCAGGTATTGCTGCGAATCGGGATTCTCCGAGCCGGCCGCCGCGACGAGGGACATCGGCAGCTTGAGGCTCAGATCGCCGTCGGCGGCGCCCGCCAGCATCAGCATGCTCCCGCCGGCGGGATCGGTGCCTGCGGGAAACTCGAGATGCAGCTTCACGAAGGTTTCGCCTTCAGGTGTCTGAAGCCGAAGCTCCTCGAGCGAGAAAATTGCCCCGTTCGCCAGCAACGCCCGGAGATCGTTCGAAGCCTGAGCCATCGTGGCGGCTGTCTGCTTCGCATCCGGTTCCCCGCGAACCCCCATGCCCTGCATCGTTTTCACCAGACGGCCGAGCGCAGCAGGCTCGAGGTGAGCGAGCTCGAAACGGAGCACGGCCGGGCCGGCCCTCCAATCGTCGGCCTGCAGCTCGGCCAGGCTCATCTCGACGGTGGCAACGACGAATTCCTCCGGCATTCCTGCGGCGTAACGGACGTGGAACTCCTCGAGCTTCATGCGCCCGCTGCTCGCGCTCGCCATGCCGACGCTCGCCATGTGCACCTCCGACTCGCCCGTGCGGAAGCCATAGTCGGTCAGGGTCTGGTCGCCGGAGAAGCTGATCGGCCCGGACTCGAAGCGGCCTTCGTCGTCCACGGCGGTCAGGGCATCGATCCTGCCTTCGCTGACCATGTGCGTCGCGCCGGAATCGAATTCGGCAGTGATGTCGGCGCCGCCCCAGGTGACGTGCTGGCCGCCGTCATCGATATCGACGGGGCCGCTCGCGTACCGGGCCGTGCCGCCGCCGTCGAAATGGATGTTGGTGATCACCGCGCCGGGGAGCTCCAGCATCGGTTCGCCGTCCGCCGACACCAGCGTCAACTTCGACTCGACCGTGCCGAGGACCGGCAGCAGCGTGCCGCCTTTGCTGAAAGCCGTCGCCAGCGCAAACGGCCCGTGGTGCAGGTGGCTGTCGATGATCAGAGCCGGCAGTTCCTCCACGGGCTTCTCCGCGGTAGCCTGGCGCTCGAATCGATCGCTGAGCTCCACGCGATAGCGGCCGCGCGAGCTGAACCAGCCGCGGTCGAAATCACCGGTCGTGAGCTCGATATACGGCGAGCTCTGCATGGCCATCTCGATCTGGTTCTCGTGCCGGTCCTGCGCGAGCAGGCCGACCAGTCCCGGCGCGAGCACGGCGAGGACGAGCACGAGCACCGCGAGAATGATGAGCGTTCGTTTCACCCGGATTCCCAGCAAGCCGTCGACGCCTGCAAGAGTAAAGCCTGCCGCGGCGGGGTGCGAGAACAGATGTCGCAACACCGACGATCGGCGCATGGAGGCCGCGGGCTGGCTGGCAATTTGCCAACCGGCTGATTACCATGTGCGCCCGTTCTGATCATCCCGCCACAGGCATAGCGTGCTCGACCCGAAGCTGAAGATGACGGCCTTGCGTTGCGCCCTTGCGTCTGCGGCCCTGCTTGCCGCAGCCGGCGCGTCGCGGGCGGAAGGCGACCCCGCCGATGGCCGGATTGCCGCAGAAACCTGCCTCGGTTGCCACGGCATCCAGGGTTACATGAACGCCTATCCGAATTACCACGTGCCGAAGCTCGGCGGGCAGCAGGCGGAATATATCGTCGCGGCCCTCACTGCCTACAAGAACGAGCAGCGCGCGCACGAGACCATGCATTCGCAGGCCGCAACGCTCAGCGCCGATGACATCGAGGACATCGCGGCCTATTTCGAGAGCCGCGCGACCTTGGAGCCTGCCTCCGCCGGCGAGATTCCCGAGGCCGCCACGGCCTGCGTCGCCTGCCATGGCGAGACCGGCGTGGCGCCTTCGCCGGCATTTCCCGACCTTGCCGGCCAGTATGCGGACTATCTGGAGCGTACGTTGCAGCAGTACAAGAGCGGCGAGCGGCAGAATGCCATCATGGCGGGGTTTGCCGCTCAGCTCAGCGACGAGGATATCGAGGAGCTCGCCGCCTGGTACGCGACCCAGGACGGACTCGTCACGCCCGCGCTCGACTAGAACGCAGGGCTGGTCCTCCGGTCCCGCAAGTCACGATTGCCCGACGCGGTTGGATTGACGGTTTCCGACCCCATACCGATGTCTGAAATGCTCACGTACTACACCGACCTCGAGCACGGCATCACCGCCATCGACACGGGCTACCTGCGCCCGCGCATGGCGGCGAGCCATCTGCTCGTGGACTCGGGGCGCGCCGCGTTCGTCGACACCGGCACCTCGCATTCCCTGCCGCGCCTGCTCGGCGCGCTCGAACGGGCGGGCCTCGCGCGGGCGGCCGTCGACTACGTGTTCCTCACGCACGTGCATCTCGACCATGCCGGCGGTGCGGGCACGCTGATGCAGGCGCTGCCCGAGGCGACCGCGATCGTGCACCCGCGAGGCGCTCGCCACCTGGTCGATCCCGAGAAGCTCGTCGCCGGCACCAAGGCCGTCTACGGAGAGAAGCGATACAAGGAGCTGTACGGCGTGCTCACGCCGATCCCGCGGGCGCGCATCCATACGGTCGAGGATCGCGACCGCCTGTGGCTCGGCAATCGCGAGCTGGAGCTGATCCATACGGAAGGCCACGCGCGGCATCACTATTGCATCGCCGACGCGATGTCGCGCGGCATATTCACCGGCGACAGCTTCGGCGTGTCCTATCGCGAATTCGATACGGCGCGGGGCGCGTTCATTTTCCCCACCACCACGCCGGTGCATTTCGACCCCGTGGCGGCGCACGCTTCGATCGGACGCATCGTGGCTTACGAGCCTCGGGCCTGCTATCTCACGCATTACAGCGAGGTGACCGGCGTCTACCGCCTCGCGCGCGACCTGCACGAGTGCCTGGATGCCTTTGTCGACATGGCCGAACGCTTCGCAGGCGCGGCCGACCGGCAGGCGCGCATGACGGCGGCCATGTACGATTTTCTTTCCGCCCGTCTCGACGAGCACGGCTTCGAGGGCGATGCCGTCCTGCGTCATGCCCAGCTCGATGCCGACATCGAGCTCAACGTGCAGGGTCTCGAATTCTGGCTCGACAAGCAGGTCGCCGTGCAGAAGCAGGCCTAGCCCGGACTATTCATGAAGCCGGACCGAATCTGATGGGAAATCCGTTCCCGACAAACGGTCGCGAGTCCGGGCAATCCATGAAGTCGTTCAAGGCCTGGCGGGTGCACGAGGAGCAGGGCGTCGCTCGATTCGAGACGCTCGCGCTCGACGATCTCACCGAGGGCGAAGTCGTCATAGCGGCGAGCCATTCGAGCGTGAATTACAAGGATGCGCTGGCCGCGACCGGCAAGGGCCGGATCCTGCATCGCTTCCCGCTCGTGCCCGGCATCGACGTTTCCGGCCGCGTCCACAGCTCCGGGGATCCGCGCTTCGCGCCCGGCGACGCCGTGCTGGTGACCGGCTGCGGCATCGGCGAGGACACCGACGGCGGCTTTGCCGAATACGTGCGCGTCAAGGCCGATTGCGTCATTCCGATTCCGGCGGGGCTCGATGAGCACGACGTCATGTGCCTCGGCACGGCCGGCTTCACGGCGGCGCTGGCGATCGAGAAGCTGGAGCGCAACGGCCAGACGCCCGGGCAGGGTCCGGTCGTGGTGACCGGCGCCACGGGCGGTGTCGGCAGCTTTGCCGTCGACATGCTCGCCGGGCGGGGCTACGAGGTCGCGGCCGTGACGGGCAAGCCCGACCGCGACGATTACCTGCGCCGGCTCGGCGCGAAACAGGTGCTCATGCGCGACGACATCGACTTCGGTTCACGCCCGCTCGAGAAGGCGCGCTGGGCCGGTGCCATCGACCAGGTCGGCGGCGACATGCTCGCCTGGCTGACCCGCACGACCGGCTGGTGGGGCAATATCGCCAGCATCGGCCTGGCCGGCGGCCACGAGCTCCATACGACCGTGATGCCTTTCATCCTGCGCGGGGTGAGTCTGCTCGGCATCAACTCGATGGCCACGCCGCGCGCGCAGCGCCTCGCCGTCTGGGAACGACTCGCGGGCGATCTCAAGCCGGCGCATCTGGCTATAATCGGCACGCGCACCGTGGCATTCGACGACCTGCCCGGCGTATTCGATGAATTCCTGCGCGGCGAAGTCACCGGCCGCACGGTCGTCAAGATCGGCTGATCATGGGTTCTAGCCTGCGCGACGCGCTCGACGCCGAAAGGCCGCTTCAGGTGGTCGGGACCATCAACGCGTACAGCGCGTTGCTGGCGGGGCGCGCGGGCTTTCGCGCGATCTACCTGTCCGGCGCCGGCGTGGCGAATGCCTCCTTCGGCCTGCCGGATCTCGGCATGACTACGCTCGACGGCGTCTGCGAGGACGTGCGCCGCATCAGCGCCGCCAGCGAGTTGCCGATGCTCGTCGATGCGGACACCGGCTTCGGCGGTGCCTTCATGATCGCGCGCACGATCCGCGAGCTGAGCCGCGCCGGCGCCGCGGGCTGTCACATCGAGGATCAGGTGCAGGCCAAGCGGTGCGGGCACCGCCCCGGCAAGGCGCTGGTCCCGGCCGGGGAGATGAGCGACCGCATCAAGGCCGCGGTGGACGCCCGCCGCGACGATCGTTTCGTCATCATGGCCCGGACCGACGCCCACGCGGTGGAAGGCCAGGCGGCGGCGCTCGAGCGCGCGCAGCAATACGTCGAAGCCGGCGCGGACATGATTTTCGCCGAAGCCCTGACCACGCTGGACGAGTATCGCGAGTTCACCGGGAGCGTCGATGTGCCCGTGCTCGCCAACATCACCGAGTTCGGCAAGACGCCGCTGTTCACGGTCGAGGAGCTCGGGCAGGCCGGCGTTGCGCTGGTTTTGTATCCGTTGTCGGCATTCCGCGCGATGAGCGCGGCGGCGATCCGCGTCTACGCGGAGCTGCGCCGCGCCGGCACGCAGCGGGCGCTGCTCGGGGACATGCAGACGCGCGCCGAGCTTTACGAAACGCTCGGCTACGAAAGCTACGAGCGTAAGCTGGACGAGCTGTTTGCGAGGTAGGGCCGAATTCATGCGGCCGTGGAAGGGAGTTCGGCGATGATCGACAAGAAAAAGGGCGGCGGGCTGGCCGGCGTGACCGCCGGCGAGACGGCAATCTGCACCGTCGGCAAGGAAGGCGCGGGCCTGACCTACCGGGGCTACGATATCGGCGATCTCGCCGAGCAGGGCAGCTTCGAGGAGGTCGCTTATCTGTTGCATCACGGCGAGCTGCCGACGCGCAACGAGCTCGACGCCTACAAGAGCCGGCTGAAAGGAATGCGCGGCCTGCCGGAGCTGCTGAAGGACACGCTGGAGCGCTTGCCCGCGGGCACTCATCCGATGGACGTGCTGCGCACCGGCTGCTCCCTGCTCGGCAACATCGAGCCGGAAGGCGATTTCTCGCAGGAACGGGACGTGGCCGACCGATTGCTCGCGGTCTTCCCTTCCATGCTGTTGTACTGGCACCGTTACCACACGGACGACATCCGCATCGGCGTCGAAACCGACGACGAAACGGTCGCCGGACATTTCCTGCACCTGTTGCATGGCAGGCAGCCGAGCGAGCTGCACCGGCGCACGCTCGACACGTCGCTGATCCTGTACGCCGAGCACGAGTTCAACGCCTCGACGTTCACCGCGCGCGTGATCACGGCCACGCTTTCGGACTTCCACTCGGCCATCACGGGCGCGATCGGCGCTTTGCGCGGCCCGCTGCACGGCGGCGCGAACGAGGCGGCGATGGCGCTAGTCGAGCGCTTCGACTCGCCCGAGGCGGCGCGCAAGGGGATCCGCGAGGCGCTGGCGAACAGGGAGAAAATCATGGGCTTCGGCCATCGTGTCTACACGACGTCCGATCCGCGCAATGCCTATAACAAAAAGATGTCCAGACGGCTGGCGGAGGAAGTCGGCGACGAGCGCCTCTATGCCGTCAGCGAAGCCATCGAGTCGGTGATGTGGGAGGAGAAGAAGCTGTTCGCGAACGCGGATTTCTACTCCGCCACGGCCTATCACTTCATGGGGATCCCGACCTGCCTGTTCACACCGATTTTCGTCTGCTCGCGCATCACCGGCTGGTCGGCGCATGTCATGGAGCAGCGGGGAAACAACCGCCTGATCCGGCCAGCAGCCGATTACACCGGCCCCTCGCTGCGGAAATGGGTGCCCCTGGACCGGCGGAGCTGAAGCATGGCTGAGCGGCCTACGAAGACACGGGCGAAACCGCCCGCGAAGACCCCGTCTGACAAGGGCGATGTCCGCTCGGCGAAACGCCCCGAGCCGGACAAGGCGCTCACCGACATCGCCGACTACGTCACGGCGTACTACATCAACAGCGACGCGGCCTACGTGACCGCGCGCCATTGCCTCATGGATACGCTGGCCTGCGGCTTCCAGGCGCTAGGCTTTCCGGACTGCACCAAGCTGCTCGGGCCGGTCGTTCCGGGCGCCACCCTGCGCGGCGGCGCCCGCGTGCCGGGGACGGCCTGGGAGCTCGAGCCGGTACAGGCCGCCTTCAATATCGGCACGATGGTGCGCTGGCTGGACTTCAACGATACCTGGCTGGCCGCCGAATGGGGTCATCCGTCCGACAATCTCGGCGCCATCCTGGCCGTCGCGGACTATTTGGGCCGGCGGCGCGCAGCCGAAGGCGAGGATGCGCTGAAAGTGCGCGACCTGCTCACGGCTATGATCAAGGCGCACGAGATCCAGGGCGTGCTGGCGCTCGAGAACAGCTTCAACCGCGTGGGCCTCGATCACGTGTTGCTGGTGCGCGTCGCCTCGACGGCGGTGGTCACGCAAATGCTCGGCGGCACGCGCGAGCAGATCGTCAACGCCGTGTCGAACGCCTGGATAGACGGCGGCGCATTGCGCGTTTACCGCCACGCGCCGAACACGGGCTCGCGCAAGAGCTGGGCGGCGGGCGATGCGACCAGCCGGGCCGTACGCCTGGCACTGATCAGCCTGACCGGCGAAATGGGCTATCCCTCGGCGCTCAGCGCGAAGAGCTGGGGTTTTTACGACGTGCTGTTCAAGGGCAAGCCGTTCAGCTTTCCACGGGGCTACGGCAGCTACGTCATGGAGAACGTCCTGTTCAAGATCTCCGTTCCGGCCGAATTTCACGCGCAGACCGCGGTCGAGGCCGCGATGTCCCTGCACGAGGCGGTGCGCGACCGCATCGACGACATCCGCGAGGTCGTCATCGAGACGCAAGAGCCCGGCGTGCGCATCATCGACAAGACGGGGCCGCTCGCGAATCCCGCCGACCGCGATCACTGCATCCAGTACATGGTGGCTGTGCCGCTGATCTTCGGGCGCCTGACGGCCGGGGACTACGAGGATACCGTCGCGGCGGACCCGCGCATCGACGCCCTGCGGGCGAAGATGACGGTCAAGGAGAACAGCGCGTTCACGCGTGACTATTACGATGCCGGCAAGCGCTACATCGGCAACGCCGTGCAGGTTTTCTTTTCGGACGGCTCCTCGACGGAGCGAATCGCCGTGGACTTTCCGATCGGCCACCGCAAGCGGCGCGCCGAAGGCATCCCGGTGCTCATCGAGAAGTTCGAGACGAGCATTGCGGCGAAGCTCAAGAGCACGCAATGTGCCGCGCTCATGGACGTGTTCTCCGATCAGCAACGCCTCGAGGCCCTGCCCGTCCACGAGCTCATGGCGATGCTCGTGACCCCTGCCTGAGTGAACCGCGGTTCCTCGACCCGGCTTCTCGAAGGCGCCGCGGCGCTGGGCGTGCAACTGGACGGGGAGCAGGTGCGGCAGCTCCTCGCGTACGTCGAGACGCTCTCGAAGTGGAGCAGCACCTGGAACCTGACCGGCATTCGCGACCCAGAGGACATGCTGTCACGCCACCTGCTGGACAGCCTCTCGGCAGCGCCGTTCCTGGCGGGCCGATCGGTGGTCGACGTCGGCACCGGCGCCGGGTTGCCGGGCGTTCCGCTGGCGATCGCCGATCCGGCGCGGCAGTTCGTGCTGATCGACGCCAACGGCAAGAAGATCCGCTTCGTCACGCACGTGATAGGACAGCTCGGCATCGGCAACGCCAGGACGGAGCAGATTCGCGTGGAGCACTATCGCCCGGCGCAAGGCTTTGATACGGTGCTGTGCAGGGCATTCTCCGCGCTTGCGAAGCTCCTGCACTCGGCCGGCCACCTGTGTGCTCCGGGCGGTCGCGTCATTGCCATGAAGGGCGCGCGCCCGCAGGCCGAGATCGAAGCGTTGCCCGACGGCTGGCGGGCGGTCGCGGCCCACCGCGTGCGAGTGCCGGGACTCGGCCGCGAGCGCCATATCGTGGAGATTGCGCGCGTTTCAGGTTGTTGAGGCGACGTATACGGCAGCCTGGGGAAGGGAAACTTGAAGATGAGCTCCCGAATCATTGCGGTGGCGAATCAGAAAGGCGGCGTCGGCAAGACCACGACCTGCGTGAATCTGGCCGCATCGCTCGCGGCCTCGCGGCGCCGTGTGCTGCTCATCGACATGGATCCGCAGGGCAACGCGACGATGGGCTGCGGCGTCGACAAGCACGCCCTCGAAACGACCGCCTGCAACGTCATCCTCGGCGAGACCGGGGCCGGCAACGCCATCGTCCCCGTCGAGCCGGCCGATTTCTGGCTGCTGCCCGGCAATGACGACCTGACCGCCGCGGAAGTCCAGCTCGTCAACGAGATCGGCCGCGAGATGCGCCTGCGCAAGGCGCTGGAGAGCGTGCGCCGCGGGTACGATTACGTGATCGTAGACTGCCCGCCGTCGATCAACATGCTGACCATCAACGCGCTGACGGCCGCCGACGGCGTGCTGATACCGATGCAGTGCGAATACTACGCGCTGGAAGGGCTGTCGGCGCTCAAAAACACCGTCGACAAGATCCGCGAGACGGTCAATCCCAAGCTCGACATCGAAGGGCTGCTGCGCACGATGTACGACCCGCGCAACAATCTCTCTAACGAAGTCTCCGCGCAGCTCATCCTGCACTTTCGGGACAAGGTCTTCCGCACGGTGATCCCGCGCAACGTGCGGCTGGCGGAGGCGCCGAGCTTCGGCGTGCCGGTGCTTCTGCACGATCGCGGATCGCGCGGCGCGCTGGCTTATCTGGCGCTCGCCGACGAGCTGATCCGTCGTGACGAAGCCATCGATGCCTACGTCAAGGACAGCATCGGTGCACAGGCGGTCGCGCGCGACGGCCGGATCCTCGAGGGCGATGCTCACGCGGTCCAGCCCGATGGGCGGGCAGTCGGGGAAGACGTCCTGGCTGCCGACGACGATGGCTCGCCGATCGAGGGCAATGGCGGGAATGGCGACGGCGATGACCGGCGCGCGGAGCCGGCCGAAGAGACGGAAGCCGATCGCGAGCCGGTCTCCGCCGGCGAATGGGTGACCGATTGATCGTGAAACGGAGGCGCATGCCGCGCGCCGCGTGCGCCCTGCTACAATCGCCCGCGTAGCAGCGGCGGGGCGAGCACATAACGATGGCAGTCAAACGGAAAGGTCTCGGCCGCGGTCTCGATGCCTTGCTCGGACCCTCGGCCCAGGAAGCCCCGGCCGACGTCCTTCGCAACCTGCCGATCGACCTGCTGCAGCGCGCGCGTTACCAACCGCGCCAGGACATTCGACCCGACAGCCTGCAGGAGCTGGCCGATTCGATTCGCGCCCAGGGCGTGGTGCAGCCGATCGTGGTGCGGCCGCTCGGCATGAGCCACGACGCGACGGGCGCGCAGCGCTACGAGATCATCGCCGGCGAGCGGCGCTGGCGCGCATCGCAGATGGCGGGCCTGAGCAACATCCCGGCCGTGATCCGCGACGTGCCCGACGAATCCGCCGTCGCCATGGCGCTCATCGAGAACATCCAGCGCGAGAACCTGAATCCGCTCGAGGAGGCGCGTGCCCTCGACCGGTTGATCAACGAGTTCGACATGACGCACCAGCAGGCGGCCGAGGCGGTCGGCCGCTCGCGGGCGGCAGTCAGCAACCTGCTGCGCCTGCTCGACCTCGGCGACGAGGTCAAGGCGATGGTCGAGGCGCGCGAGCTGGAGATGGGCCATGCGCGCGCTCTGCTCGGCCTGCCGACGCGCAAGCAGCAGCTCGAGGTCGGCAAGCTGATCGCGAAGAAGGGCTTGTCGGTCCGCGAGACCGAGCAGCTCGTCAAGCGCTTGCTGCGCGGCGGCAAGGAAACGAAGCGCGACGGGCATGCCACGGAATCCGATCCGGACGTGCGCCGTCTGGAAACCGAGTTGTCCGACAAGCTCGGCACGCAGGTCAGCCTGAGGCACACGACGCGCGGCAAGGGCAAGCTGGTCGTGCCCTACAACAGCCTCGACGAGTTGGACGGCATTCTCGCGCACATCAGATAACGGCCCGGAAATCCGGAAATCGGGGTCAGACCGATTTTTTTTTTGCGCGGGACCGACATCCTCTATCGGCAACAAAAAATATCGGTCTGACCCCGATTTCCGGGTCTGACCCCGATGTCCGCCGGTTGAAGGCCCCTGCGGCCGTCTCTATAATGCGCAGGCTAACCCGGGCCCACAGGACACGGGTTGAGCGGCCGCATCTGTGGACCCCGCGAAGATGGCCACCGTCGCCGCGCAAGCGGCGTAAGAGTGGCCTTTTTGTTGCCTGTCGAGGACCGGGTCGCTGGCTGCCGATGACTACAAGAGCGCGCGGCGCACGGCCTTCGCCATCGTGCTGGGCCAGCTCGGCATCACGCTCGTTGCCGGGGCCCTGCTCTGGCTGGCCTCGGGGCTGCGTGCGGGTTATTCGGCGCTCCTGGGCGGCGGTATCGGCACGCTGGCCAGCCTGTACATGGCGGTCAGCTTTTTCAGGGCGGGCGCCGCCGCGGATCCGCGGCGGGTCTTGTGGGGAGTCTACGCGGGAGAGCTCGTGAAGCTCGTGATGACGGCGGTGCTGTTCGTCGCCGTGATCATGTTCTTGCCGGTTGCTTTCCTGCCCTTGTTCATCGGTTATCTGGCGACATTTTTCGTTTACTGGCTGGCACTGCTGAAGGCATTGCCCCGAACCTGAAGAAGCAATGAGCGCGGAAGGCCCGGAAAGCAGCACCGAATACATCGTCCACCACCTGACGAACCTGCACGTCGGCGAAGGGTTCTGGACCTTGCATCTCGACAGCCTGGTGTTCTCGGTCGGGCTCGGCGCGGTGTTCTGCGGGCTTTTCTATCTGGGCGCGCGCAAGGCGACCACCGGCGTGCCCGGCAAGCTTCAGAATTTCGTCGAGCTGATGGTCGAATTCGTCGACACGCAGGTGCGCGACAGCTTTCACGGCACGAGCAAACTCATCGCACCGCTCGCGCTGACTATCTTCTGCTGGATCCTGCTCATGAACATCATGGATTTGGTGCCCGTTGACCTGCTGCCGCACGCAGCAGGCACCGCCGGCGTGCCCTATCTCAAGGTCGTGCCGACCACCGACCTCAACGTCACCTTCGCCATGTCGATCACCGTCTTCCTGCTGGTGATCTTCTACAGCATCAAGATCAAGGGCGCCCGCGGATTCGCGAAAGAGCTGCTGTTCCACCCGTTCGGCAGGTGGCTCTGGCCCGCGAATCTGCTGCTCAAGCTCGTCGAGGAGCTGGCCAAGCCGATCTCGCTGGCGCTGCGATTGTTCGGCAACCTGTATGCCGGCGAGCTGATCTTCATCCTGATCGCGCTGTTCACGCTCGGAGCGGCCCTGAACCAGGTGAGCGCCTGGATACCGTTCGTGGCGCAGGTCATTCTCGGCCTTGCCTGGGCGATCTTCCATATCTTGATAATCACCCTGCAAGCCTTCATTTTCATGATGCTGTCCATCGTGTACCTGAGCATGGCGCACGAGGAGCATTGATCCGCTTCGATCCGCTTTTCTGTTCGAGGAGACGACATGGAACTCGCAAATCTGATCGCCAACGTACAGGGCATGACGGCCGTCGCGGTCGGGCTCCTGATCGGCCTTGGCGCCATGGGCACCGCCATCGGCTTCGGCCTGCTCGGCGGCAAGTTCCTCGAAGGCGCCGCGCGCCAGCCCGAGATGGTGCCGATGCTGCAGATCAAGATGTTCATCGTCGCGGGCCTGCTCGACGCGGTGACCATGATCGGTGTGGGCGTGGCGCTGTTCTTCACGTTCGCGAATCCGTTCCTCGCGCCGGTCAATGAGGCGGCGGGTCCGCAGACCGAGGTCACGCAGGGCGAGGCCGGCAGCTGAGCGCGCAACGACGCAGCGGCGA
>JBOIDB010000104.1:0-2545 GCA_050740235.1 Gammaproteobacteria bacterium | reverse complement strand
CGCAGGCATGAACGCCACCGGGATCATCGTTCCGGCCGAGGTCATCGACCGGCTCGGCCACGGCAAGCGGCCGCCCGTGCGGATCTCGATCAACGGCTACGCATACCGCTCGACCGTCGGCGTCATGGGCGGGCAGGCGATGATCGGCGTGAGCGCGGCGATCCGGAAGGAGACCGGGTTGCGTGCTGGCGACACCATCGACGTCGAGCTCACCGTGGACGAGACACCCCGCGAAGTCGGTGTCCCGGCGGACTTTGCCCGCGCGCTCGCGGCCCATCGCGGCGTGCGCGATTTCTTCGACGGGCTTGCGAACAGCCTGCAACGCTATCAAGTCGACAACGTCAACGCCGCGAAGACCGACGAAACCCGCAAGCGGCGGATCGACAAGGCCGTCGCGCTCTTTCGCTCCGGCAGGAAGCGGTAGCCGGCGCCGGCGCGGCCGGCTTCATCCTTGCGCGGCGGCGGTCGCCGCCGATTCCCCTCCTCGCGGTTGCGCCGACCGGTACTATTTCGCGATATTGGATTGATTCATGCATTCGCGCGGGGCGCGGTGACCGCTGGCAGTTCCGCCGCGCCGGATGCAGACTGAGGCGCCCGGCGGCAACGCGCCCTCGGCGCCGGTGTCGGATGACTGAGGATTCTTTCTTTGGCCTAGCGGACGCCTTGTGAGTCAGTATTTAGGATCAATGACTTATGGACGATAATACAACCGAATTCTTGAAAGACTGGGCGTGGTGGATCGCCGGCGGCGCGGCAGTGCTGGTGCTGCTCGTGCTGCTCATCTTCGTCTACCGGTCGGGCGACGAACCGGACAGAGCACCGGAGATCCGCGTGCCGCAGGTGGACATCGAGCCGGAGCCGGAAGAGACCGGGCCGAAGCATCCGCTGCCGCCCCCCGACGCCGGTTTCGTCACGCCGGCGGAGGAAGCGCCGCCGCCCCTGCCGCCGCTCGAGGAAAGCGATCCGAGCATCACGAGCGCGCTCGGCGAGCTGATCGGCGCCGATGCCGTGCGGCGCCATGTCGTCAAGGAAAGCATCATTCCGAGCATCGTCGTGACGCTCGACAACCTGCCGCGCGACGAGGTCGCGCTGCGGCTGCGCGCCATCAACCCGGTGCGCGGCCCGTTCACGCCGTCTCTGCAGGAGGGCGAGTTCGAGCCCGGCGAGGAGCATTACGAGATTCAGCAGGAAGACTTCGAGCGCTACGAGCCGCTGGTGAAGCTGGTCGAGTCGCTCGACACCGACGAGCTCGTCGCCATCTATCGGCGGCATTACCCGCTGTTCCAGAATGCTTACGTGGATCTCGGCTACCCGCAGGAGTACTTCAACGACCGCCTCGTCGAAGTCATCGACCACCTGCTCGAAACACCGGAAGTCGAAGCGCCGATCGAGCTGACCCGCCCGCACGTGCTGTACGAGTTCGCCGACCCCGAGCTCGAGGAGCTTTCCGCCGGTCAGAAGGCCCTGGTCCGGATGGGTCCCGAGAACGCCACGGTCGTGAAGGAGAAACTGCGCGAAATCCGCGCCGCCGTAAGCGAAACGACGCCGCCCGACGCCCCGTTCCGCACGACCCCTCGTCTTCCCGGCGAAAGCCGGGATCCAGTTGAATAACCGGGGAATGCATAGCATTCCCGGCAACTCCATGACCCGTCGTCCCGGCTCCACTCGTCTTCCCGGCGAGAAAGCCGGGATCCAGTTGAATAATCCGGGAATGCGCAGCATTCCCGACAACCCTTTATGATCAGCATCTTCGAAATCTTCAAAATCGGCGTAGGCCCCTCGAGCTCCCACACCGTAGGCCCGATGCGCGCCGCCCGCGAATTCGTCCTCGGCCTCGAATCCGCCGGCCAGCTCGCCGATACCCGCAAGCTCACGATCCAGCTCTACGGCTCCCTCGCCCTGACCGGCCACGGCCACGCCACCGACACCGCCATCCTCGCCGGCCTTGAAGGCGCCGAGCCCGCGACCGTCGACCCCGACGCCATGGCGCAATCCATCGAGCGCATCCGCGAGACCAGCCGCATCCGCCTGCTGAACAAGCACGAGATCGCCTTCGACGAGCCGATGGACTTCCTCTGGCATCGCGCCGAGGTCCTGCCGCGCCACTCCAACGGCATGCGCTTCACCGCGCTCGACGAGAACGAGAAGGTACTCCGGCAGCAGACCTGGTACTCCATCGGCGGCGGTTTCATCGTCAGCGGTGAGGAGCCGGAAGGCGAGGGCGCGGCCGAGGGAGCCGTCGAAGTGCCGTATCCCTTCGACAGCGCCGAGGAGCTGTTGCGCATCGCGCGCCAGAACCGCCTGCGCATCGCCGACCTCGTGCTCGCGAACGAGAAAGCCTGGCGAACGGAAGCGGAAATCCGCGACAAGCTGCTCGAGATCTGGGCTGTCATGCGTTCCTGCGTCGAGCGCGGCTTTCGCGAGGAAGGCGTGCTGCCCGGCGTGCTCAAGCTCAACCGGAGGGCGCCGAAGCTCTACCGCAATCTCACCGCGGCGGGTCCGGCCGGCCCGATGGACTTCATGGACTGGGTTAACGCCTTCGCAC
>JBOIDB010000103.1:0-12889 GCA_050740235.1 Gammaproteobacteria bacterium | reverse complement strand
GGCGTATCCAGCACGATCGTCAGCGGGTGCGTACCGTTGCCGGCTTTGACCTCGGCAATCGTCGTGCTGTAGTGGCACGAAAGCCGCGTGTTCGGATCGTTGATCGCGGACAGCACGAGCTTCAGGTTGCCGTCCTTAGCGCGGCTGAATTCCGGGCCGCGATTGACGATGATGACGTCGTTCTGCGCGGCCAGTGCGACCGCATTTTCGATCGCCGCGTCGCCGGCGCCGATCACGATGATCGTTTCGTCAGTGAATGCCTCCGGGTCGTCGAGATGGTATTCCACCCCGGGTAGATTCTCGCCGGTCACGCCCAGCTTGCGCGGATTGCCGGCCACGCCGATCGCCAGAACGATGTGGCCTGCGCCCATCGTTTCGCCGTTGGCGAGCTTGACCTGGAAATTGCCCTTGCTGCCGGAGATGCCGGTCACTTCCGCGCCATAGCGAACATTGACGCCCAGGCTCGAGAGGCTGTTTTCCCAGGAGCCGAGCACTTCTTCGCGGCTGCCCCGATCGAAGCCGAAATCGCTCCGCAGGTCGAGGAATCCCGGCTCCGCCATGACGAGCTTGCGGAGCTGATACCGCTGGATGGTCTTGGCGTGAAGCTCGTAGCCTTCGAGCAGTATGTAGCCGGGTGTGTCGCGACCGTTCTTTCGATCGTATTCGGCCGCGCGGCCGGCCGCGCTCAGGCCGGCCGGGCCGGCACCGATGACGATCAGAGGATAGGTTTCCATGTTCAGCCCCCGCGGGCGGCATTGCGGTCGAACGCGATGACAGTTGCCTGCGCAGCGGCCACCGTAAGCTCGACGATCGGGCCGTCCTTGTGTGCGCGCAGTTTGCAGCGGTCCGGTAACGCGGAGATGTTCACCTGCTCACCGTCGATCCAGGTGCCGTTCGAGCTGCCGAGATCGCGCACTTTCCAGCGCCCGCCTTCGGCCCAGAGCGCCGCGTGCGCACGGCTGACCCGTTCGTCCCCGAGCCGGATGTCGCAAGCCTCGTCCCGTCCTATGAACAACGGTTTGAAGAACTCCTTTCGCTGCAGGACACTCTCGCTGTCCGTCCAGCTCGCGACGATGTGCCCCGCTCCCAGGGGGTTGTGGCGAGCCTTGACCCACTCGGTGATTTCAGTCGGGCTCATCTGGCGCTCGACGGTCTGGTTCGACCCTTTCTGACGCGCCGCCACGACGCCCTCGGGCGTGACCTCGAAGCGCCAGGCCACGAGCAGTACCAGCGGTAGTCCGAGGATGGCGAGAATGCCGAGCACGCGCAGCATCGAGACGGGCAGGCCGAAAGCCGGAAAGAAATCGGAGATGACTCTCGACAACAGCAGGACGGTGACGATGTAGGCGCCCGCGGCGCGCGTCACATTGCTGCGGCTCAGGTCGACCAGAAACTTGAAAAATCGCGCCATTTAGTACGTTATGGAAAAGCGCAGCGGCCTGGCGAATTCACGGATCGAGGGGCAGAATAACGCAACTCCGCGGCGCAATGAAGGCGCCGGAGCCGCCGACGGCATCGCGGTCACATGGCTAAACAACCCCGCATTCGATGCGGGGGGTCCCTGCGCATGCCGGCAACGGGTTTCGCCCTTATGCCGGCCTACGACAGAAACCTCCAGAGCGCCCAGACCACGATCGCGGCGACGACGGCCGCACCCACACCTATCAGCCAGGCGCTGCGGCGCGCCGTGCCGCGAGTCCCGCCGCCCGGGGCGTGGAAGACGCACTCGACCGGGCCGAACTTGATGCGGTCGCCCGGCGACAGATAGCTGATATTGGCCTTTCTGCCGTTGACCCAGGTGCCGTTCGCCGACATCTGGTCGATGAGCTTCCATGTCTTGCCGGCGTTGACGAGCTTGGCGTGATAGGCGGATACGCCCTCGTCGCCGAGCACGATGTCGCGGCTCGCATCGCTGCCGATGCCCCATTCGGTTTCGCCGCGGCCGCCTTGCAGCTTCACCTGCTTGCCGGTCGACGAACCGGAACAGACTTCCAGGCAGGGCTCGTCGACTTTCCCTGCCGCTTTGGCCGGCGCGGACTGGCTGCGCAGCTTCTCGATCTCTTCCTTGGTCAGGAACTTGGTGCCCCCTTCCGGGTGGCTGTCCGGGTCGACCCAGGAGCCGGGTTTTCTGGGCGCGGCTGCAGGCGCCGCGGCGGGCGGGGGCGTAGCGGCCGGCTTGGGCGGCTCGGCGGGTTTGGCTGTCGCAGCCGGTCGTGCAGGTTCCGCAGGCTTCGCTGCGGCTGGATGGGCGGCCTCGGCAGGTTTTGTTGCATCCGCGGGCCGCACGGTTTCGGCGGGTTTCGGTGTTTCCGCGGGACGCGCGGGCTCGGCGGGTCTCGCCGCTTCGGCGGGCCGCGCGAGCTCGGCGCGTTGCGCGGGATCGACCCGGATAGTCGCATCGGCCGGTGGCGGCGCCGGCCGCCGCAGTTGCGTCATGTTCGACGCCGCCGGCGCCGACATGAAGTCGTACTCGAGGATGTCGAACCGCACGCGGTCGCCGTCCTTGAGGGCCACGGCCCCGGTGATGCGTTCGCCGTTCACGAATGTGCCGTTGGAGGATCCGAGATCCTCCAGTCGCGCGGCGCCCTCACTGATCGACAGCCGCGCATGCCTTCGGGACGGATAACCGCCCTTGAGCACCACATCGCATTCTTCGCTGCGGCCGATCAGCACTTCGCCCGAAATGCGGACGCTGGCGCCCCCGGCCAGGGGCTTCAAAAAAGCTTGCTCTACGTTCATCCCTTTATTCTCCACCTACCCGAGCAGCCCGAGCCAGCGCAGCACGAGCAGCGTCGCCACTGCGACGGCCATGCCCCATGTCAGCGGCTTGCCGTACGTGCGCAGCGCACGGCCGAGGGCGCGGTCTCCCGTTTCACTTTCCACGATCACAACGCTCACGTTGTCGCGGCCGCCATGGTCGAGCGCGGCCTGAATGAGATGGCCGACCGCCTCCTTCGGATCCGCGCTGCGCTTGAGCTCGTACGAAATTTCGTCGTCGGTCAGCTCGTCGTTCAGGCCGTCGCTGCACAGTATGAGCCAATCGCGTTTCTGCAACGCCAGGTGCTCATGGCCCGGCGTCGGCCCGCCCATCCCGAGCGTCTGGATCACGACATTGCGCTGCGGGTGACCGCGGACCTCGGTCTCGGACATCTCCTCGCCTTCCCGCAACAGCTCGACGAACGAGTGGTCGCGCGATATGCGTTCGATGCGGCCGCCCCGCCAGAGATAAGCCCGGCTGTCGCCGACCCAGACGACGTCGCACTCGCCGTCGCGAATCTGCATCGAGACGACCGTCGAGCCCATGCCGTCCAGGTCGTCCTTGCCACTCGCCGCATCGATGACTGCCTGGTGGGCATCCAGCACGCACTGCGCCAGCGGCACCTGACTCGCGACTTTCTCCAGTATCGTGTCGGCGACTATCTTGCTGGCCACTTCGCCGCTGGCGTGTCCGCCCATGCCGTCGGCCACCAGCCAGACCTGCTGGTCGAGATTCCAGCCGATGCTGTCCTCGTTGTGGTCGTGCACCCGCCCGGGATGCGTGTCGCCGTGGAAAGTAGTCATGGGCAGCTAGAACGAGCCGAGGACGCTTCTGGCCGTCGATGCGAATCGATCCGGTTCGTACTCCTGATCGCTGGCGACCGTTTCGAACAGCCGGTTCAGCACGGTGCCAAGGCCGTCCGCATCGCCCAGCGCGAGGCTCAGGCTCTCGATGCTCAGGAAAGCCTGCTCCGCGCTGGCGAAATCTGCAAGCGTGCCGTTCGCCGCCATCTCGACGATGGCCTTGCGCACGGCCTGGACCTGCGCGCGGCTGAATGCCTGCGTCGTCCAGCTCCGCTCCTTCTCGTCGATCCAGGTCAGCAACGCGTCGGCGGCTTCCCGCACGGCGGCGTGGCTGACCTGCCCGGACCGCACGAGCGCCCGCACGTTGCCGGTGAACTGCCCGGCCTCGGAACCGGCGAGCACCCGGGCGACCGCTTCCAGGATCTGCAGGTTGTGATCCTGCAGCCGCACGGTGCCGGGCTCGATGCCCTGGTTGCGAAGCTGCACCGGCCAGCGCTGCTCGTCCATCGGATGATGGCAGCTGTGGCAGTCGTAGAAGGCGATCTCCGGAAACGTGCCGTCGGGGTCGAACAGATCGGTCTTGATCAATGACAGGTAGCGGTCGGCGGAGACGAGCTGGCCGGTCAGCCAGAGATTGAAGCTTTCGATCTTCCCCTTGCGTTCGGTGTAATCCTCGTCGACGTCGTAGTGCGCCGGCTGATTGACGGTGAACGCTTCCAGCTCGAAGCTCAGGCGCGGGTGGCCCGCGCCCATGATCTCGTGCGTCGCGAACTGCGAATCGGTGCCGAGATGACAGGAGAGGCAGATCTCGGCGCGCGCAACCGGCTTTTCCGTCGCGTACATGCCCCGTGCCAGGTTGTCCGCATGCGTGGCATTGGGCTCGGCGTGGCTGGTGATCCACTGTTCCGAGCCGCCGTGGCAGGCTTCGCAACCGACGCCGTCGCTGAGCTGGAACTTCGGCCCGCGCTGCGCCGGCTCGACGTTGTCCGTGTGACAGTCGAGGCAGATCTTCGCGGTGACCGCGCTGGCGAGCCCGAGCTTCTGCGCGATGCGCCTCGACTCGTCGCTGCTGAGCGTCTGGTACGCGCGCGAATGGCGGTCGTCGGCCGACCAGATGCGATACTCGTTCAGCCAGACGTTTTCCGTTTCCTGCGGCGCCCCCTTGCCGTGGCACACGCTGGTCGCGCAGCTCGCGACACCGAGGTGCTGGTGCGGCTCCTCGCGGATCTGCGCCGAGCCGGTCATGCTGCCAAGCGCCAAGACGATAGCGCATGCAAGCTGTGCAGGCCGGGACAACCCCGCACTTGATGCGGGGGTTCCCGGCATGCTGCGCCGGCAACGAGCTTCGCTCTTATGCCGGCCTGCGAATCTCATTCGCCGGTATCTTCGCGGTCCGGTTCGTCGGAGACGAACCAGGGCTCGCCCTCGCTGTCGAGGTACAGGCGCTGCATCTCCTCCAGCGTGAATGGCCGTGCGCCCTTTCGGCCGAACACGGCGATCTGGTGGCCGGTTTCGTCCACGCCGCGGTCGCGGTCGAGGCCCTTGGAAAGGCTGATCGCCGGCTCGTTCGTTGGGTAGCTCGCGATGAGCGCGGGTCTGGGCTCGGGGCTGAAGCCGTACAACAGGGGTTGCGTGTCGGGCGAGGTGAGCTGAACGACCTTGAGTCCGCCCGCGCCGTCAGCAATATAGGCGAACAACGAAGCGTTGGTCGACGCCGCGATGATATCGTGCGCGTCCTCGATCCGACCGGCGGCGTTGTACCGCATGAACTCCCGCATCGTCCGCGGCCGCTCGACGTCGATGATCACGAGGCCATCCGCTCCGGCCGCGACGTACGCATACGTGCGCGCGACATACACGCCTCGCGCATCGGACAGCTCGATAACATTGTCCTCGACGAGCTGCGGTTCCTCCGGATGCGTCACGTCGACGACTTTCAAGCCGTCGGCGTCGGTGACGAACAAGTAGCGGAACTGCAAAGCGGTCGCGCGGCCGTCGTTGAGCGGCACCGTGGCGGCGACGCGCGGCGAAAGCGGGTCGTCGATATCGAGCACGACGAGCCCGGCATCCGCGACGATATACAGATAATGCCCGCCGACGGTGATGTGGCGGGCGCCGTTCAGCACGCCGCCCTCGTTCCAGGTGAGCTGGCGGTCGAGATAGTTGTTGCGCGGTTCGCCGTCGGAAAGCGTGTTGACGTCGCTGAGGATCAGCCCCTCTTCCGCATCCGTGATGAACACGTAGTTGTACAGCGGATGGAACGGCTGTTCCTGATTCTCGATGCGCATCAGGTCGCCCTGGTTGCGATCGGGATGGATCGGCTGGTTGGTCGGCAGCGCGAGGCACGTGGCGTTCGCGGAATCCACCTGCGCGTCTTGGCCGAGCGGGCTGAAGGGCGCTGTGATGATGCGTTGCGAGAAGCCCTTGTTCGCGACGCTCGCGACGTCGTAGACCTGCATGCCGTTGTTGCCTTCGGCCACGAAGAGGTACTCGCCGCGAAGCTGCAGGCAGCCGGCCCGGTCGGAGGCGTGCGTGTGCCCGGTCTGGAGCACCTGGCCGTTCGCCTGATGCTCCGCGAACCAGTCGGGATACGCGTAACGGTGCAGATAGCTGCCGATGACCGCCTGCGGCTCGTCCCATTCGGTCACCTGCACGGCGCTGATCTCGCCGTCGCCGCCGACCCAGGCGTGGTAGCCGACGAAGTTGACGAAGTTGGTGCCGAGCATCAGGAGCTGCGCCATGATGGCGTTGTTGCCGCCTTCCCCGGACAGGTGGCAGTCGGTGCAGGTCTTGGTTTCCGTCTTGCGCGCGGTGTGCGGGAAATGCGTGTTGAAGGCCTGCGAGCTGTAGCCGCTGGCTGAGATCGGCGGCTGCTGTACGTAGATCTTCTCCCGATTCGCGTTCGTCGACGACAGCACGAGCGCCGAAGTCGAGCGCACGGGCGCGATCTTGCCGTCTTCGGCCTCGCTGCGCTTGCCCAGCAGGAACATCTGGTCGCGCGCCACCTGCGGGTTGTAAGTGGCGTAATTACGCGACTCGCCGCCCTCGAAATGGTGCCGCTCGGTCTTCCAGTTCGCTTCGATCGGCAGGTGGCAGCCGCCACAGCTCGTCGTCCACGACGTGTGGCAGGTGAAGCATTCCATCTCGTCGTCGGAATGCGCGAGCTGCTCGTAAGGCACGAGCTTGCCCCAGTCCTGCTCCGCGGTGTCGGTGCTCATGAGCTTGGCGCGCGCCGCTTTCGCATTGTACGCCGGGTGCACCGGATCGACGGTGTCCTTGACGAGGCTGACCTCCCACTCGAGCTCCGGATCGAGCATCGAGCGCTGGTACAGCGTCGTGCCAATCCATTCGAAGCGGCGGCGGCCGTCGGGCGTGCGCATCACGCTCATGTCGGTGCCGCCGCCGAGCGCGGCGGCGCCGGACGTGTACAGATTCGGGTATTCGCGGACGCTGCCGTGGCAGTCCTTGCAATCCACCTCGACGGCCAGCGCAACCTCGCCGTAGATGTGGCCGTTGCCGTGATTGTCCGCCGAGAAATGGCAATCGACGCAGTGCATGCCCACGTCCGCATGGATCGACGACATGTGCACGGCCTTGTCGAACTTGTGCGGATCGTCGGCGCTCACGCGGTTGCCCTCCGCATCCAGCAGGTTGCCTTCGCGGTCGCGCTTGAAGACCGCGCGCATGTTCCAGCCGTGCCCGTGGTAGTCGGCGAACTGGGTCACCTCGAACTGATCGTTCATGTCCCAGACGCCCTTGAGGAAGTCGAGCTCGGCCCACTTGCCGCGCGGCGCGGCGCCTTCCGGATTTCGGTCCAGCACCTCGCGCATACGCTCGAACGATGGATACTGCTGCTCCTCGGGCCACATGAGCGGCGCGTCCGCCTCGTAGTCCCACATCGTGTAGCCGAGATACGTGTTCAGGAACATGTTGGGCTGGTGCATGTGGCAGATCATGCACTGGCTCGTCGGCACGGCCCGCGTGAACACGTGGCGTAGCGGATGGCCCGGCTCGTCTCCTTCGATAGTCGGATCCGCCGTGATCGTCGTGCCGCTGTGCCCGAACTGCGCGTAAGGCCCGGAATGCTTCGGATCGCGGTCGTTCGCATAGACCACGTGGCAGGACGCGCAGCCTGAGCTACGGTAATCGCCCGGCTGATCGTTGGTGCCGAGGAACCAGCTCACGGGATCGTTCAGACGCGTCTTGGTGATGTTCAGTATCGGCACCGAGATGCGCGCGCCCGTGCCGGGGCCGCGATTCGATTGCCGCAGATCGGGACGGCCCGGCTCCTCGATGCGCTGAAGCTGGCCGAGCGCGTTCGGCAGGCCGGTCTCGGGGAACAGGTTGGCGATGTTGCGCCCGCCCCGCTCGAAGACGCGGAAGATGTCGCCCGGCTTGACGGTTTCCCACGGCGGCAGCGGGTAGAGCCCGGGCAGGATGCCCGCCGCTTTCGCCTCGTCCTGCCTGTCCTCGGGGATCTTGGGTCCGGCGAGATAGATCGCCTCCCCTTCACGGTTGTACGCCTCGCCGAGAATATAATTCTTGTACGGCAGGATGCCGTTGTTGTACGAGGCGCCGCCCAGGAACATGGCGCTCGTGGCATGCAGGCTGCGGATCGAAGCCTCGACGATGTCCATGTGACAGGCGCCGCAGGCCTCGCGCGCGATGCGGTAATCCGACGGGTTGACGAAGCGCACGAACTCCGGGCTCTCGCGATTCAGCAACGCGTAGCTGCGTTCCGGATTCGCACTGCTCGGGAAGTGCCACTCCTCGGGGTACAGCGGCAGCACGTGCGCGCTTTCGAGCGCGCTCATGTATGCGTCGCTGTCCTCCGCGGCCAGTTCCGGCCGGTGCACGTCGCTGTCGCCGCCGTGGCAATCCGTGCAGCCGAGCTTCACGGCGGGACTGAAATGCATCGTCTTGGCGTCCGACTCGACGTGGCAGGATACGCAGCCCTCGCTCTTCGCCGCGACTTCCTCGGCGGTCTGGCTGCGCGGGGCCGGCGGTGCGGTCTCGTATTCGCGCTCGACCGGCTTGCTCTCGGAGCTGGCGAACGCCGACGGCGCACCAAGGAGCAAGGCGGCGGCGAACAAAACTTCTATCGATCGCATTTTGTTTTTGCGGCGGTGCATCAGTAAGCCAACACGACGTTGAGAAGGAAATATCCTGCGTCCTCATCCGGAAACAGGTCGTTGAAGCCGTCGTCCGCAAACAGCTTCGCGTAGGAGGCGCGGACGACGATGTTCTGCGACATCATCGGCCGGTAGATCAGCGACACGGAGGCATCCTGGCCGATGTCCTCGTCGATGCCGGACTGGTTCCGCGCCACCTCCAGTACGGCGGTGTCGTCGAACCGCAGCCAGTTGTAGTTGAACGACACGCGCAATTGCGGCAGCACGTCGAAATCCACGCCGGCGCCCATCAGCCAGATGCCCGGGTTGGTGAAGTTCGACTGCCCTTCCTCTTTCGAGGAGCGCAGGCTGTTCAGAATGCCGTTCCGGCTGGACAGTGCGACGCGGCCGCCGCCGATGAGCGGCACGGCCTGGCGGATCCAGTAGCTCGTATCCGCGCCGGCGAACTGCGGGTTCTCGAATATGGCGTCGAAGCCCTGCGCCTTGTCGTCGAACGGGTCGTCGTCGCCGCTGCCGTAGAGGAACGACAGGCGCGGCCGGATCCAGTTGAAATCCAGCGACAGCTCGGCGGCGGCGAAGAACGCCTCGATGTCCGACTCCACGTTCGTGAAGACGCTCGAGTCCGTCTCGCCGAGCGCGCCGTAGAACGACGTCGTCAGGTTCGTGCGCCCGAAATGCCCGTCGCCGTTGTAGCCGAGATAGATAACGTCGTAATCCCGCGGGCGCTCGAGCCCCAGCGACGCGGGCCGCTCGATGAAGCCGTTCTTGTTGAAATGGAACTCGTCGTCCTCGCGATTGCGGTTGTAGAGGACCGTCGCCTGGGAGACGAAACCCCGCACCGGCATATCCTGCCAGTACAGGTTCGCGACGAAGACGTCGTCGTCGCGCAGGCCCTCCGACAGGTCGTTGAGTCCGCTGTTTGTGTCCTTCTCGATGCGCCGGAACCAGCCCAGGTTGTACTGGAAGATGTTGTTCTTGCGCGTGCCGAACAACCGGATGCCGAGCTGGTTGTCCTGGAACAGGAAGCCGCGGAAGTCCGACGAGAACGGCTGGATGCCGATGCGGAAGGAGTCGAAATCGTAGCGGTCGGAAACGTTGCGCAGGTGCTTGTCGACAAAAGCTGCCTGGATGCCGATGTGATTGTCCTCGCGCACGACGCCGACGCGCGGGTCGACGTTCACGCCGAGCACCTCGTCGAGCTCGGTGTAGTTGTAATTGAAGACGGGCGTGAAGCGGAACTCGTAGTCCGGCGGGCGAAACACCGTGTCGCCCTCGTAGTACACGAACTCCATCGCCAGGTTCTGGATCGCCGCCCACTGATCGGCGCTGCCGAAGACGTCGATGCCGCCGGGATCGTTGGTCGTGCTGCCGCCGACCGGCGTCGGCACGTCACGCAGCTCGTAGACCGTGTCGGAGATGACGCCGAGATTGAAGAACCACTCGCCGTGCACGGGCCGGTCGGCCTTGATCAGGTTGCGATTGTAGGGATCCCACCAGTGCTCCTCGTAGCCGAGGGTGTCGACGATGCGCCAGCGATCCTCGATGGGCACGGATCCGACGTAGTCCGCGAGCGCCGGCCGCGGGATCGGCGAAACGGGGTTCTGGCGCCGTGTCTCGGCAACGGGCGGGCGCGGCGCGCGGCCCCGTCGCTCGTATGCCGGTGGCTCGGCGCCCGGCGTCTCGGCGGCCGGCGCTTCGTCGCCGGGGCAAGGCACCTGCACGGCGCCGGGCCTGCGGCGCGTCACGATGCGGCCGCTGGAATCCTGGTAGCAGACCTCCGCCTGGGCGTGAGCCTGCGGAACCGGCACGGCGAACAGACCAAATGCCAGCGGTGCGAGCACGAACAGCCCTAAACTCAGATTGCCGTGGAGGCTCCGAGCAGCTCGTCGCACGGCCGGACGTCGCCAGTCGTTGTCCCTGTTTGTCACCTTGGGGAAACGTGGAACGAAATCCAGTTCGTCGTCCCGGCGCAAGCCGGGATCCAGAGATTGTTCATACTGGATTCCGGCTTTCGCCGGAACGACGAGGGACTTTCTGTTACTTGCCATCGCAGACATTGTCTTCATCCGTGTCCACGAACGGTGCTTGCGGGCATTGCACGTAGCGCAGGCGGACGCCGCGAGGCGTCAGCGTGTCGGCGCGGCGTTCCGGCGCCGCGTTGCCTATTGCTCCGCCGAGCTCGACCCCCGCGTTGTGCAGGCCGAGGAACGCGACCATGTCGTCCTGGTCGATGCCGTCGCCGGACACGCCGATGCCGCCGACCAGCGTGTCGCCGCGATAGATCGGCACGCTGCCGGGGAAAATCTGCAGGCCGTTCGCGACGCGAAGCTCCGCCACTGTCGGCGTGGCGACGAGAGAGGCGGACAGGTCGACGCCCGCGCAGTTGTCTCCCACGTCGGCGGGCACGACGCCGGCCACGAACAGCACGTGCTGCAGGATGGCATTCATGGCGACGTCGAGCTGCAACCCGGTCGAGAATGGGCTCCACTCGCCCTGCCGCTTGCTCAACGGCCCGTGCGCCGTGCCGGACAGGCCGTCCGGGAAGAACGGCCTCGACAGATTGCCGCCGGCGCGATCGGAGAACGCGATATCGCCGGTCGCCAGCGCGCCGGGATCATCGAGAAACGACCGCAGGGCGCTCACGTAGTTGCCGATCGGGATCGTGTCGGAGAAACCGACGCTCGTGTCGGTGATCTCGAGATACTTCGCATCGGGCAACGCGGCCAGAAATGCGCCGGCAGTCGCCGAAGAGAACAGAGCCGCCGTGCGCGCCTTCTGCAGGGACACGTCCGCGCCGAACACCGGCGCATCGCGCGTGCGCACCATGCCGAGGATCTCGCCCTGCGTATCGACCACGGAGATGGTGACGCGGGCGCTGCTGCCGAGCGGCCGGCGGATCTGCGCGCGGGCGCGATTCGCGACCGAGAGCGCCGAGCTCAACACCGTGCGCACTTCGCCGGCCGAGAGCGCATCGCCGACGATGACCGCGTCGGTGCCGTCACGCGGCCGGTAGAGCGGCACGTTGGCGTCGTCGACGAAAACGAATGCGTCCTGCCCGGGAAAATCGAGGCCGCCGTCCGGGCGTATGCCGGATGCCGCGGCGCCGAATGTCGTGCCCTGGTTGATGACGCCGACGCTGTAACCGTTCACGGGCACGAGGGCCCCGTCAGCCGAGGTCAGCGACGAAAAATCAGGTGCCGCTGCGGGGTCGGAGGCGAGATCCTCGAATTCCACGTCGCTGAAGCGGAACGTCTTGCCGTCCACGGTGATCCGGTCGCCGCGGCGATCGAGCGGCGGGCCGAAACCGAACGTCGCGGCCATCGCGATCATCTCGTCCGGATTGCTGTCGACGTCCGAGATGGTCGCGTCGATGCTGTACAGGCCGTCCGCTATGACGCCGACGCCACCCACGACCGTGCCGCCCTTGTACAGCGGGAAGCCGCCGGGATCGGCGGAGAGCCCCAGCGGCGAGCGCTTCGGTCCGACATTCGCCGTCGAGCCGTTGAACGACTGCGTGAAATCCGAGCACGCGAGCTGGCTGAACTGCACGCCGAACAGCGGGCCCGACGGCTGGTTCATCTCGCCGGGATTGAAGTTCTCCTGCACGATCTGGCTCGCGGTGCGCGTCGAGAACGCGTTGCCTTCGGACGAGAGGTACGCGCCGGTGACGGCCTTGGCGATCGCCGCCTGGTCGTCGATGACGACGGCTGCGGCCATCGTGGGGAGGCGGATACCCTCGAGCCCCGCCTGGATGACGGCATTGCCGTCCGCGTCCACGCCGGTCGCAATGAGCACCTCATGCGGCGTCGTGCCCATTCGAAAGACGCCGAGCACGTTGCCGACGCGATCGACCACGGCGATCGTCGCATCCTCGCCGAGCGCGTCCGCTTCGAACACGGCCTGCGCGATGACCGTCTCGACGTCGGCAGCCGTGAGGAAAGTGCTCGTGTCCGCGCAGCTGCCGCTGCAACCGCTCGTGGGATCGGTGCCGACGGTGCTGCCGCCGCTGCCGCCGGAGCAGCCGGCGATCATCATCACGCTCAGACCGACTCCGACAATGACCGAGGCATGCCGAAATGAGCGAACCGTTCGCCACGTTGCCAGACACTTCCCGATCAGTATTGCGTAAAGAAAGGCGGCGGTTCGACGGGTTTGCCTCGAGTCGCTGCCCGATATCAGCTTGGTCGAAACAAACC
>JBOIDB010000102.1:0-5261 GCA_050740235.1 Gammaproteobacteria bacterium | reverse complement strand
CGGTTCCCTGGCGCTGCGCGGGCGGATCCGGATCGAGGGGGGTTGCACCCGGGGTGCTTTATGAAATTCCTGTGGCAGTGCCCGAAGGCCGCCGATGCCGCGCTCGTGCTCGCGCACGGCGCTGGCGCCGGCATGACGCACCGGAGCATGCAGGCGATCGCCGACGCCTTCGGTCGCAAAGGCGTCGCGACGCTTCGATTCGATTTTCCATTCATGGAGGCCGGGCGAAGGCGCGTCGATTCGAAAGCCGTCGCGACGGCCTCGATCGCGGAGGCGTGTGCGGAGGCGTCGAGACGTGCCGCGCTGCCGCTCTGGCTCGGCGGGCACTCCTTCGGGGGGCGCATGGCCTCGCACGCCGTGATCGATGAAGGGCTCGAGCCGCGAGGATTGATCTTCTGTTCCTTTCCGCTGCACGCGCCCGGCAAGCCCGGTACCGAACGCGCTACGCATCTTGGCGCGATCCGCCTGCCGATGCTGTTTCTATCCGGCACGCGTGACACGTTCGCCGAAAGCACTCAGCTCGAACCCCTCGTGTCAGGCCTCGCGTCGGCGGAACTGCACTGGCTCGATACGGCCGATCACGGTTACCGGGTACTGAAACGCTCGCGCGGCACCGACGAGGACGTGTTCGACGAAATTGCTCGCATCGCGCGCGGCTTTATGGATCGCCACGCGCTGAGTGCGACCTGAGCTTGCCGCGCGACCTGGAACATCACATCATTTACCAGGTCGTGCCGGGAACGCGCCGGCTTCGGCGGCTCGACCAGGTCAATCCCCCTCACACGGCTTGCCCTCAGGTAATTTCGGTATACGCTCTCGAGAGTTGGTTGACTGACATAAGCGGGCGCACGAAACGCAGGGGCTGGACAGTGACTTCCAAGAGCAGCCCGGCAGAATGTTACGTCTACATCACGCTGCCGGGTGAAACAGAGTTCGTCACTGCGGGAAAATTCGCGCTTGGTGAGGATCGGCGCGGCATTTCGACGGGGACATTCGTCTATGGCCGCAGCTATCGCGCGCGTCAGAATGCGGTCCCGATCGATCCGCTCGAACTCGAGCTCGGCACAAAGCCCTTTCAGACAACGCTTCTCAAGGGCGTGTTCGGCGCCCTGCGCGATGCCACCCCCGATTACTGGGGCCGTCACGTCATCGATATACGCAGAGGCAAGGCGCAACCGGACGAGCTCGACTACCTGCTCTACTCCCCAGATGATCGCGCCGGTGCATTGGGATTCGGCCTGAACCAGGAGCCCCCCGCCCCGCGCCGGGAATTCAACCGGACGATGGATCTGGACAGACTCCAGGGCCTTGCCGACGCCATCATCGCCGATGAGGACCTGCCGGACGGTCCGAATACACAGCTGGCGCAAGATCTGTTACAGCTAGGCACGTCGATGGGCGGCGCGCGCCCGAAGACCGTGGTTGCGGACGATGCGGGTCTGTGGATTGCAAAGTTCGACCGCCGGGATGACGAGTGGAATCATGCGCGCGTCGAGCGAGCAATGCTGGTCCTCGCGCGCGCGTGCGGTTTGCAAACGCCCGAGAGCAAAGTCACGACCGTAGGCAACCGTGAGGTGCTGCTCGTCAAGCGCTTCGACCGGCAGAAGGTCGCATCCGGCTATCGCCGTGCCCGCATGCTCAGTGCGTTGACGCTGCTGCGCGCGGGAGACACCCACCAGGACCGCGACAAGTGGTCCTACATCTTGTTCGTCGAAGAGCTGCGGCGGATTTCGTCACAGCCGAAAACCGATGCGCCGGAACTCTTCCGGCGGATGTGCTTCAACGCGCTGATCTCCAATCTGGATGATCATCCGCGCAACCACGCGGTCATCGCAGCGGACGGGGACTGGATTCTCTCCCCGGCTTACGACCTGTTACCTTCCACGCCGGTCGGCATCGAGCGCCGCGACCTCGCCCTTACATGCGGCGATATGGGCCGCTACGCTCAAGTCGACAATCTGCTTTCGCAAGGCGCACGGTTTCTGCTCGAACGCGACGAAGCGAAGAAGATCATTGACGACATGGAACAGACCGTCAAAGCCAGATGGCACGACGTCGCCCGCAAGGAAGGAGTCACGGAAACAGACTGTGAGAAGATCGTCAGTGCCTTCGCTTATCCCGGCTTCAGGCTTGGGGCTACGGGACAGGTGACCGCGTGATGACCGATCGGGTGCTTCGCGCCGGCGCATTCCGCTCAGCAGACCAGGGTCAGTCTCCGCTGCCATAGGGCCGGGTGATGACCTCCAGGAGATGCCCGTCCGGATCCTCGAAATAGACGCCGCGACCGCCGTCGTTGTGATTGATACTGCCGGGGCGGCTCTGTCCCGGATCCGCCCAGTAGTCCAGGCCGCGCTCGCGGATCCGCGCGAAAATCTCGTCGAACTCGGTTTCGCTGGCCAGAAACGCGTAATGCTGGGAGGCAATTTCGCCGTCGACCTCGTAGAAGTCGAGACTCAGGCCATTGTCCAGCTCCACCACCCGAAACGGGCCGAAGCGGGTGGCTTCGGCGAGCCCGAGTATGCCGGTGAGAAATCCGGCCGACGTCTCCTTGTCGCGTGACTGCACGATGGTGTGATTGAGCTTTACAGGCACGGCATGCTCCTCAGTCTGAGACGGCAGTCGCGTCATCCGGCCGGCTGGCTTTTGCAGCCCGGCGCATCGCAGGCGTGCTCCACCGACGATACCGTGCTGACGGTGGCAGTTGCAAACGCCATTCTCGAGCGGTTTCAGACACGCTTTGCTGCTTCAAGATCATCCGCCGCCATCCGACAGGAGATGCCTTGAACGAACCGAACGGGATCCTCGCAGCGATCGGAGACACGCCGCTGATCAGGCTGAAGCGTGCATCCGAAGAAACCGGCTGCACGATCCTCGGCAAGGCGGAATTCATGAATCCCGGCCAGTCGGTCAAGGATCGCCCGGCGCGCGAGATGATCCTGGAGGCCGAGAAACGCGGTGAGCTCGAGCCCGCCGGCCTGGTCGTCGAGGGCACCGCCGGCAACACCGGCATCGGCCTGGCGCTCGTCGCGAACGCGCGCGGCTACCGCACGCTGATCGTCATGCCCGACACGCAGAGCCGCGAGAAGAAGGATGCGGTGCGCCTGTGCGGGGCGGAGCTCGTCGAGGTGCCGGCTGTCCCGTACAGCAATCCGAACCAGTATCAGCACATCGCGCGGCGCATGGCGGAGGCATTGCGCAGGACCGAGCCGCACGGCGTGCTGTTCGCGGACCAGTGGAACAACCTCGACAATCGCCGCGCGCACTACCTGTCGACCGGCCCGGAGATCTGGCGCCAGACCGGCGGCCGCGTGGACGGCTTCATTTGCGCGATCGGCACCGGCGGCACGCTCGCCGGCGTCGCGGCGTACCTGCGCGAGAAGAAGCCGAGCGTCGTGATCGGCTGCGCGGACCCGCGCGGAGCGGCCATGTACCATCTGTTTGCCGATGGGGAGGCCCGGGCGAGCGAAGGCGGCTCGGTTGCCGAGGGCATCGGGCTCGGGCGGATTACCGGAATCATCGAGGGGCTCGAGGTCGAAATGCCCTATCTGATCCCCGACGAGGAGGCGATCCCGCTCATTTTCAATCTGGTCCGGGACGAAGGGCTGGTGCTCGGCGGCTCGAGCGGCATCAATGTCGCGGGCGCGATACGGCTCGCGAGGGACCTGGGGCCGGGCCACACGATCGTGACCGTGCTCGCCGATCACGGCACGCGCTACCGGAGCAAGCTGTTCAACCCGCAGTTCCTGAGGAGCAAAAATCTTCCGGCCCCGGAATGGCTGGATGCGCGACCGATCGAGCTGCCCGACGTGACCGTGTGACCGGCCGTGTGGCGCGGTGCCGGGGGCCCTGAGAAAAAAAGACCCTACCGGAGCGGGGTCTGAAAGTGCGGAACTACGCTGTTGCTCCACGGTCAGCACGTTCGAAGCACCGCGATCATCTAAAGCCGCGCATCGAGGAGACCTCATGCAGAACGCACATCGGCGCTACTCCCGCGGCGTAAAAGCGTTCACTGCCATCGTTCTGACCATTCTGGCCGGCTGCGGCACTGCGCTCGGCGCGGCCGGGCCCGCGCGGCAGGCATTCGACCTCGAGATGCCGGTGCCGCCGACGCCGGTCACAATCGCGGGCACGCTGCGGCTCGTGTACGAGCTGCATTTGACGAATTTCGCGCGGGTGCCGCTCCGCGTGCAGCGCGTCGAAGTCCTCGATGCGAACAGTGAGTCCGTTATCGCCGATCTTCGTGGCGAGACTCTGATCGGCGGCTTCGAGCAAATCGATGGGATCCCCGCCGACTCCGGCGGGCGCGAGATCACCCCGCGAACGCGCGACGTTCTGTATTTTGACATCGAGTTGAAAGGCGCCGCCGCGCCGCGCGAGCTGGAACATCGCATCACCTATCAGGCCGTCGCGGAAGACGCGCCGCCGCCGGTTGTCCTTCGCGCGGCTCATGTGCAAGTGCTGCGCGAGCCGCCGGTGACGATCGCGCAGCCGTTGCGCGGCGGGCCGTGGGCGGCGATTTATCATCCCTCATGGGAGCGCGGGCATCGGCGATATGTCTACGCCACCGACGGGATCGCGCGCATCCCCGGGCGCTACGCGGTGGACTGGGTGCTGCTGGACCAGGAAGGCCATCGGGCCCGCGGCGACGCAGACGAGATCGCCAACTGGTACGGCTACGGCGCGGACGTGCTTGCGGTGGCGGACGGCATGGTTGCGGCGATGCGCGACGACGTGTCGGAAAGCGCCACCTTGTCCGGCCACCCGCAGCTTCCGTTGGAAGATGCCACCGGGAATTACGTCGCCCTGCGTCTGGAAAACGGACTTTTCGTTTTCTACGAGCATCTCAAGCCAGGAAGCATCCGCGTGCGCGAAGGCGACCGTGTAAGGCGTGGGGAGGCGATCGGCGCCATCGGGTTCACCGGGCACTCCATGGGACCGCATCTGCACTTCCATCTTGCCGACGCGAACTCGCCGCTCGGCGCCGAGGGCATGCCGTTCGTGATCGACGCCTTCGACGTGCTGGGCTCGTACGGCGGCTTCGACTCGATTAAGGACGTGCCGTGGACACCGTTCGACGAGGCTGCCGAGTCACACCGCACGGAAGAGATGCCGGGGCCGAACGTCGTCGTCGATTTCGGACAAGACCCGTCATCGGAGCCTTGATACTCAACCAAATGGTTGACAATCAGCGGCGGGCCATCTATATTCAACCACATGGTTGAGTATTCATCCGAACATCTGGACCGAGTCTTCCGCGCCCT
>JBOIDB010000101.1:0-13359 GCA_050740235.1 Gammaproteobacteria bacterium | reverse complement strand
CCCCGATACTCGCCTGGTCAAAACAAACCGGTCGATCCGGCACCAGACCATCGCGGGATTTCCGGTGGTTGAGCTTCGCAGGCCGGGATAACCCCGCACTCGATGCGGGGGTTCCCGGCAGATTCGCCGGCGGCATGCCCGGGCGGACCTCGTTTGACGGCTCGCCGGCCGGGCGGTAGCTTTACCGCCGCCGCGGCTGGGCGTGGCGACAATCCGGGGATCGCATGATCAGGGTGGTATTGCTGGGCGCGCCGGGCTCGGGGAAGGGCACGCAGGCGCAGAAGCTCGTCGCGCGTTACGGCGCGGCCAAGATCTCGACCGGCGATCTGCTGCGCGAGGCCGTGGCCGCGGGCAGCGACCTCGGCAAGCGGGCGAAGTCCGCGATGGATGCCGGCGAGCTCGTTTCCGACGAGATCGTGCTCGGCATGATCCGCGAGCGCCTCGAGGAATCCGGCGATTCAGGATTCGTCCTGGACGGGTTTCCGCGCAATGAATCGCAGGCCGAGGCGCTCGAGGCATTGCTCGAGTCGCTCAGCCGTCCGCTCGATTGCGCCGTGCTCATGGATATCGACTCCGACGTGCTGATGCGGCGGCTCTCCGGGCGGCGCACCTGCGTCGAATGCGGCCGGGTCTACAACGTGTACTTTTCGCCGCCGAAGCAGCCCGGTATCTGTGATCGCTGCGGCGGGCGCCTCGAGCAGCGCTCGGACGATAATGAAGAAACCATCCGCAATCGTCTCGAGGTATACGCGTCGAGCACGCGTCCCCTGATCGGCTTCTACAAAGCGCGCGATCTGCTGCAGATCGTCGACGCGGAAGGGGAAATCGACGAGGTCTTCGAGCGCCTGGTCAGCGCGCTCGAGCACGCCCGCAAGGAGATCGAGCAGCCGCCCACACCTTAGGCCGGGCTCTGCTCATCCCGCGTTGCGAAAGATTTCGAGCAATCGATCGCCGATCAGCCGCCGCCGCCAACCTTTCAGCACCGCCAGATCCGCGTCGCCGCGCACGAGGCGTTCCAGATCGCCGCGCGTCGCCAGCAGCTCGGGATTCAACTCGTGTCTGGCCGCGCAGGCCCGGACTTCGCCAGCGAGGCGCGCCAGCAAGTCTTTCTGGCCGGCGTCGAGCCGCGGCGGCAGCGAGAGTGCGGCTTCCGGAGCCGGCACGGCTCGGGCGGACGCGATGAGCGCGACGAGCTCCGCCCCGTGACGGCGCACGAAACCGCCGCGCAAGCCGCCAAGGCCGGCGAGCTCGCCTTCAGCGCCGGGCGCCGAACGCGCGAGCTCGAGCAAGTCGGCGTCGCGCAGAATCCATTGCCGGGGCCGGTCGTCGCGCATCGCCTGCCGCTCGCGCCAAGCCGCAAGGCTGCGCACGAGGGCGTGGGCGTGTTGCTCGAGGCGATGCAGGCCTTTCAGACGGCGCCAGGCATCGCCGGGATCGGTGCGATATCGTTGCTCGTCCGCGAGCAGCTCGAGCTCCGCAGCGACCCAGTCGGTGCGCCCGCGTGAGGACAGCTCTTCCCTGAGTCCCGTCTCGAGCGGCAGCAGGTAGCGCACGTCATCGGCGGCATAGGCCTGCTGCTCGGGCGAGAGCGGCCGGCGTGCCCAGTCGGTGCGCGTGTGCGCCTTCGCCAGGCGCGCGCCGAGCAGCGCTTCGACCAGCGCTGCATACGATACCTGTGAGCCGTGGCCGAGAAGCGCCGTGGCCACCTGGGTGTCGAACACCGGCCGCGGCAGCATGCCGGTGCGGGCGAGCAGAATCTCCATATCCTGGCGCGCCGCATGCAGCACCTTCGTGACGTGCGTGTCGGCGAGCAGCTCGCCCAGTGGCGCGAGATCTTCGACGGCGAGCGTGTCGATCAACGCGATGCCGGCAGGCGAAGCAACCTGTATCAGGCACAACAGCGGATAGTAGGTGCGTTCGCGCACGAACTCCGTATCCAGCGCGATTCGCTCGTGCGCGGCCAATTCGCCGGCGAGCGATTCGAGCTGCCCGGAATCATCGATGTACCGGAACCCGCTCACGCGCGGTTATGATGCGCCGGCTGTAGTGGATGGATGCTCACGGAAGCGCGACATGATACCCCTCGTTCAGGCCATGATCGAAATCGCATTGCATCGCCGGGGCCCGCAGGATCTGCCGGCCTCGCTGTTCTTGCTGGGTCTCGTACTCGCTGCGTATGCGACCGTCGGCTTCACGTCCGCATTGATCTATCAGCCCGGGGCCGGAATCGCGGCTATGCAGGTGGCGCTGGATCTGTTGCTGTTCGGCGCTTTTTTCTGGATCGTCCTCACGATGTACCGGAAGCCGGCCCGCTGGCTGCAGACATTCACGGCACTTCTCGGCACCGGCGCCATCCTGAGCTTGATCGCCATGCCGCTGCACCTGTGGCGTCAGGCGACGGGCGCGGAACAGAGCGCGGCCCTGCTCCCGGCGCTCGGCCTGTTTGCGCTGCTGCTGTGGTCGCTGGCCGTGATCGGGCATATCCTGCATCACGCGCTGGAGATTCCGTATCTCGGCGGCATCGTCGTGGCCATGGGCTATTTCGCGTTGAATATCGTGCTGTTTGCACTGATGTTTCCCGTGCCGGCCTGATGCACCTGCATATTCTCGGCATCTGCGGCACGTTCATGGGCGGCATCGCCGCGCTCGCGCGCGCCGCCGGCCACCGCGTGACCGGCGCCGATCGTAATGTGTACCCGCCCATGAGCGAGCAGCTCGCCGTGCTCGGCATCGAAATCCACGAGGGCTACGATCCGGCGCAACTCGACCCGGCGCCGGATTGCGTGCTGGTCGGCAACGTCCTGAGCCGCGGCGTTCCCGTCATCGAAGCGTTGCTCGACAGCGGGCTGCCTTACACTTCGGGGCCCGACTGGCTCGCGCGCAACGTGCTTGCCGGCCGTCACGTGCTGGCGGTCGCCGGCACGCACGGCAAGACGACGACGAGCAGCATCCTCGCGTGGATTCTGGAGCACGCCGGCCTCGAGCCGGGCTTCCTGATCGGCGGCATGCCCGGCAACTTCGGCGTCTCCGCCAGGCTCGGCAGCTCGCCGTATTTCGTCATCGAGGCCGACGAGTACGACACGGCTTTTTTCGACAAGCGCGCCAAGTTCGTGCATTACCGGCCGTGCACGCTCGCCCTGACGAATCTCGAGTTCGACCATGCGGACATTTATCCGGACCTCGATGCGATTCTCTGGCAGTTCCACCAGTTGCTGCGCATGGTGCCCGGCGGCGGGCGTATCGTCGTCAACGCCGAGGATGGCAATCTCGCGCGGCTGTTGTCGATGGGCTGCTGGACTTCCGTCGAAACCTTTGCGAGCTCGCCCGGCATCGAAGCGGATTGGAGCGCCGGGCTCGACGTCGTGGCGGGCGCCACGCATCTCTCGCTATCACGGCGCCGCCAGGAAATCGGCAGGGCGCGCTGGACGCTCGCCGGCCGGCATAATGTCGAGAACGCGCTCGCGGCGATCCTCGCCGCGGCCCACGCGGGCGTCTCCGCCGAACGGGCGCTCGGAGCGCTCGAAAGCTTCCGCGGCATCCGGCGGCGCCTCGAAGTGCGCGGCAGAGCCCGCGGCGTTACCGTGTACGACGACTTCGCGCACCATCCGACGGCGATCCGCCGAACGCTGGAGGCCCTGCGCGAGCGGGTCGGCAAGTCGCGTATCGTCGCGGTCGTCGAGCCGCGGTCCAATACCATGAAGATGGGCGTGCATGCGCACGAGCTTGCCGATGCGCTTGCCGGCGCCGACGGCTCGTGGATATTCCGGCCGCCCGGCACGGCGTGGGATATCGAGAGCTCGCTCGCGCCGCTCGGCGAGCGCGCGACCGTCTGCGACAGCGTGGCGGAGCTCGTTGCGCTGCTTGTCAGCTCGGTCGGGGCGGGGGATCATGTCCTCATCATGAGTAACGGCGGCTTCGAAGGGCTGCACGGCCGGTTGCTCGACGCGCTCGGCAGCCCTTCGCGACAGCCGGAGGCACAGCCTGCGGGGACGGTCCCCTGACCGTCTGCCTCGCCATGACCGGCGCATCGGGCGCGCAGTACGGGCTGCGGCTGCTCGAGGTGCTGCTCGGCTCGGGCTCGAACGTGTACCTTCTGGTGTCGAAGCCCGCGCAGGTCGTCATCGGCACGGAGACCGGCCTCGACCTGCCGGGGCGCAGCGCAGGCATCGAGCGTATGTTCAGCGAGCTGCATTCCGCGCGCGCGGGGCAGCTTCGCGTATTCGGGCAGGAGGAGTGGACGGCTCCGGTTGCGAGCGGCTCGGGCGCGCCGCGTGCCATGGTCGTCTGCCCCTGCTCGATGGCGACGGTGTCGGCGATCGCCTGCGGCGCCAGCCGAAATCTCATCGAACGCGCCGCCGACGTCATGCTGAAGGAGCGAAAGACCTTGATCGTCGTGCCGCGCGAAACACCGCTGTCGCCAGTGCATTTAGAGAACCTGCTGCGCATCGCGAAAGCGGGCGGCACGGTCCTGCCCGCCAACCCCGGGTTTTATCATCGGCCACGGAAGGTGGAGGACCTCGTCGACTTCGTCGTGGCACGAATCCTGAATCATCTGGGCATTGCGCATTCGCTCGTGCCGGCATGGGGAGCGCCTGCAGAACACTGACTCGACGACGCCGTCATGCCACAGCAGACGATACCGCTGTTCCCGCTCAAGACCGTCCTGTTTCCCGGCGGCCCCCTGCCGCTGCGGATCTTCGAAATGCGCTATCTGGACATGATCAGCCGCTGTCTCCGTGAAGGCATCGAGTTCGGCGTGGTGGCGATCCGCGGCGGCAGCGAGACGGGGGCGGCGGCGCTGCATACGGTTGGCACGGGCGCGCGCATCGTCGACTGGTACCAGGGCAGCGACGGGTTGCTCGGCATCACGGCGCTGGGCGAAAAGCGGTTCTCGCTCGACTCGGTCGAAACCCAGCACGACGGACTGCACGTCGGGCACTGCAAGTGGATACAGCCCGATCCGCGCGTGCCCATCCCGGACGAATACGCGCCGCTCGGTCGCATGCTCGAGGACGTCATGTGCGACCTCGGACATCATTACCAGATCGTCGAGACGCGTTTCGGCGATGCTTCCTGGGTCGGCAACCGGCTGGCGGAAATCCTGCCGATCGGCATCGAGCGCAAGCAGGTCTGCCTCGAGCTCAACGACCCGATCGAGCGCCTCGCGATGCTCCGGCCGCTGCTTCAGGCAGTGCGCGAGGAATCCAAGGAGTGAGGAAAATGGGGACAGGAAAATGGGGACATTCCTGATTTATGCATTCTGTCCGGACGCCGCTGACGCTTCAGGATAAATCAGGAATGTCCCCATTTTCCCCAGGAATGTCCCCATTTTCCATTCGTCTGACCGGCGCGGACATCACCACGCTCGAGGTCGACGCCATCGTCAACGCGGCGAACCGGAGCCTCGCGGGCGGCGGCGGTGTGGATGGCGCCATTCATCGCGCGGCGGGGCCGAAGCTGCTGGAGGAGTGCCTGACGCTCGGCGGCTGCGAGACGGGCGACGCGAAAATCACCGGCGGTTATGAGTTGCCCGCGCGCTACGTGATTCACGCCGTCGGCCCGGTATGGCGCGACGGAAGCCACGGCGAGGACGAGCTGCTCGCATCCTGCTATCGACGCTCGCTCGAGCTGGCGGTGGGGAACGATATACGCAGCATCGCCTTTCCCGCCATCAGCTGCGGCGCCTATCGGTTTCCCGTCGATCGGGCGGCGGGCATCACCGTCGCCGCCGTTCGCAGATTCCTCGCCGGCAACCAGGCGCCCGAAGCCGTCTGGTTATGCTGCTTCGGCGAAAGTGTACGGCGGGCATACGAGACCGCACTTCGCGGCGACTGAGGAGACACTCATCCGTGCGATCGGGCTGATTTTTCTCGAGCGTCGAGGCGCCTGTCGAATTCCGCTTCGCCCGATCGACCAGTCCATGACCGATGCCGGCTTGAGCCGCAGTTGACACCCGTTCGGTTCCGCGGAAGTACTTCGTCGGTCCGGGCTTGCAGTGCCCTCCAAGGGCACCTCGGGCGGGATCGCCGATCCTGCCGGGCAAGCCGTCAATCGGTATCACCTAAGGAAGTCACAAGGAGAGAAGCCATGACTTATGTAGAAGGATTCGTCGTCGCGGTGCCGGCGGCCAACAAGGAAAAGTACCGCGAGCACGCTGCCAGCGCAGCGCCACTGTTCAAGGAGTTCGGCGCGACCCGCGTAGTCGAGGCATGGGGCGACGACGTGCCCGACGGCAAGGTCACCGACTTCAAGGGCGCGGTGAAGGCGAAGGACGACGAAGTCGTCGTCTTCTCGTGGATCGAATATCCCTCGAAGCAGGCCCGCGACGCCGCCAACGGGAAGATCATGTCCGATCCCAGGATGAAGGAGATGGGCGCCTCGATGCCGTTCGACGGTAAGCGGTTAATTTTCGGCGGCTTCGCGCCGATCGTCGACGAAACGACAGGCGAGCGGGGCGGCTATCTGGACGGCTATCTGGTCCCGGTGCCCGAGGGCAACAAACAGGCCTACCGCGAAATGGCGCAGAAGGCGGCGGGCGTGTTCAAGGAGTACGGCGCGACGCGCATCGTCGAGGCCTGGGGCGACGACGTTCCCGAGGGCAAGGTGACCGACTACAAGGGAGCCGTGAAGGCGACCGGCGACGAGGCCGTCGTCTATTCCTGGGTCGAATGGCCGTCGAAGGAAAGCCGCGACGCCGCCTGGCCGAGGATCATGGCGGACGAGCGGATGAAGCCGGACCAGGCCAATATGCCGTTCGACGGCAAGCGCATGATCTACGGCGGCTTCGCACCGATCGTCGACCAGTAGCAGAAGGACCGTACGACGCGTGATCCGGGGGAGGCCGGACAATAACCGCAGTCTCAATTGGCTGCGCGGCAACGACCCCCGGATCGCGATGTCTCACATGCAAGCCCGCGCAAATCGCAAGCGAGGAGAAACCATGTCCGAGAAGATCATCCCGTGCCTGTGGTTCGACGGCCAGGCCGAGGAAGCCGCGAATTTCTACGTCAAGCTGTTGCCGCATTCGCGTGTCGACGAGGTCATCCGCTCGCCCGCCGACTATCCGAGCGGCAAGGCCGGCGATACGCTGATCGTGGAGTTCACGCTGGCTGGCCGGAAATACACCGCGCTCAACGGCGGTCCAAACTTCACCTTCAACGAGGCGGTGTCGTTCCAGATCATGTGCGACGATCAGGCCGAGGTCGATCGGCTCACCGAGCGGCTGTCGGCCGTGCCCGAGGCTGAACAGTGCGGCTGGGTCAAGGACCGCTACGGCCTCTCGTGGCAGATCGTCCCGAAGCGGCTGATCGAGCTGATGAGCGGCTCCGACCCGGAAACCGCCAGGCGCGTCATGGAGGCAATGCTCGAGATGAAGCGCATCGACATCGCCGCGGTCGAGGAGGCGGCGAAAAAAGTCGAGGCCTGAGGTGCTCGACGGGCGCTCCGCGCCTACGTGACCCCGTCAAGCGCGCACGCCCCGGCTTCGAGCGTCGCATCGATGTCCTCACCGGTGTGCGCGGCCGAAACGAAGCCCGCCTCGAACGCCGAGGGCGCCAGGTACACCCCTGCCGCAAGCATGGCGTGGAAGAAACGCTTGAAACGACGCAGATCACTAGCGGTGACCTGCCGATAGCTGCGCACCGGCGCGTCGGCCGTGAAGAAGAAGCCGAACATGCCGCCGACGTGGTTCGTCGTCAGTGCGACGCCAGCGCGTTGGGCCGCGGCTTCCAGCCCTTCGACGAGCCGGCGCGTGCACGCTTCGAGCGCTTCGTAGAAGCCAGGGCGCTCGAGCTCGGCGAGCGTGGCGAGACCGGCCGCCATGGCGACGGGGTTGCCGGACAGCGTGCCGGCCTGATAGACAGGCCCGACCGGCGCGAGCCGCTGCATGATGTCGCGCCGCCCGCCGAAGGCGCCGACCGGCATGCCGCCGCCGATGATCTTGCCCAACGTCGTCAGATCCGGCCTGATGCCGTACTTCGACTGTGCACCGCCGAGCGCCACGCGAAAGCCGGTCATGACCTCGTCGAAGATGAGCAGGCTGCCGCTCTCGTCGCAAATTTTGCGCAAGCCTTCGAGGAACCCCGCAACCGGCGGCACGCAGTTCATGTTGCCGGCGACGGGCTCGACGATGACCGCGGCGATCGTGTCGCCGAATTGCGCGAAGATCCCGCGGACCGCATCGATGTCATTGAACGGCAGCGACAATGTATCGGCAGTAGCCGCGGCCGGCACGCCCGGTGAAGTCGGCACGCCGTGCGTGAGCGCGCCCGAGCCAGCTTTCACGAGCAGCGCATCGGCATGGCCGTGATAACCGCCTTCGAACTTGACGATCCTGTCGCGTCCCGTGAAGCCGCGCGCCAAGCGGATTGCGCTCATCGCCGCTTCGGTGCCCGAGTTGACCATGCGAACCTGCTCGATCGCAGGCATGAGCGCGGTGACCTTGCGCGCGAGCCGGGTTTCGAGCTCCGTCGGCGCGCCGAAGCTCAAACCCCGCGATGCAGCGTCCTGTACGGCCGCGATGACTTTCGGGTGCGCATGGCCGAGGATCATAGGGCCCCACGAGCCGACGTAATCGATGTAGCGCCGGCCGTCCGCATCGAAGACGTACGCGCCCTCCGCGCGCTCGATGAATACGGGCTCGCCGCCCACGGCGCCGAATGCGCGGACCGGCGAATTGACGCCCCCGGGGATGTAGCGCTGCGCTTCCTCGAAGCGTCTCATTCGAACAGAGCCGCGTAACGGCGCGCCGCCGCTTCCACGTCTGGCTGTTCGAAAACGCCGGAAACCGCGGCGATGCAGTCCGCCCCTGCCACCACAAGCGCCGCGCCGTTATCCGGCGTCACGCCGCCGATCGCGACGATCGGCAGATCGAGCTGCGCACGCGCGTCACACAACAGGTCGATGCTCGCGCGGGCCGCCCTCGGTTTCGTAGACGAGACGAAAAAGCTGCCGAAGGCAACGTAGTCCGCCCCGCCGGCCCGGGCATCGAGCGCGCGATCGAGCGAGTCGTAGCACGACACTCCGATCAACCGTCCGGCGCCGAGGCGCGCGCGGGCTTTCGCGAGCGGCACGTCGTCGCGTCCGAGATGCACGCCGTCGGCGCCGGCGGCGCGCGCGAGCTCGACATCGTCGTTGACGATGTAGACGGCGCCCGCGCCGCGGCAGATTTTTGCGATCTCGATCGCTTCGCGCAGGCGCCGCGCGCGGCTCGAGCCCTTGTCGCGGTACTGGATCGTTCTTGCGCCGCCGCGCAGCGCCGCGGCGACGGCCTGCGCAAGCGATCTCTTGCTGTTGCGATTCGTGATCGCGTAGAGGCCGCGCGGCAGCGTGCGCTCGGAAGCGTGGCGGCGGGCCTCAGCCATGATCGCTGCCGATGGACGGCAGGCGCCGCGGAACGTGCTGGCCGCTCCCGGGGCTGAAGGCATGCCGGAGGGCTTCAAAGGTGAAACGCTGCGCGCCCGCGACGGCCGCGCGCGGATTGTTGCCGTGGGCGAGCAGGGCGGCGCTGGCAGAAGCCAGCGTGCAACCGGAGCCGTGATAGCGGTGCGGCAGGCGCATCCAGGTGAAATGCTCGACCTCGCCGCCGGCGTCGAAGAGCAGATTGTGCACGTCCGCGTCTCCCTCGTCGCCGCCCTTGACGAGCACGTACTCGCAACCTCGATCTATCAGCGCGCCGGCGCGCTCGGCGTGATCGGCGCCGTCGGGGGCGAGGCGGCGGATTTCGTGGGCGTTCGGCGTGAGGAGCGTGACCTGCGGCAGGCAGTCTTCGAGCAGAACGTCGACCAGCGCCTCTTCGGAAAGCGTGGCGCCGCCCGCGGCGACGAGCACCGGATCGAGCACCACCGGCACTTCACCGGCATATTCGAGAAGCCGCCCGACGGCCCGTCCGATCTCCGCCGTGCCGAGCAGGCCGATCTTGATTGCCGCAACGGTGAGATCGTCCAGCACCGCGCGGGCCTGGGCTTCGACGAGCTCGGCATCGACCGGGACGACGCGTGAGGCATTGTGCGTGTCCTGCACTGTGAGGCAGGTGACCACCGGCGCCGGATGCGCGCCGAGCGCCGTCACGGTCTGGATGTCCGCCTGCAGGCCTGCGCCGCCGGACGGATCGTTGCCCGCGATGATCAACACCACGGGCGGCGCCTCCTGCCAATCTGTCACAGTGCGCATGAGTCGGCTCTCCGGAAGTCGGGGCGATTTTGCCGGTGCGCCCCGTCATGTGAGAATACCCAATTCGACGCGAAACGGAAGCGCATGAAAGCCTACATGTGTGTGATCTGCGGGTATGTCTACGAGGAGGAGAATGGTGATCCCGAGTCCGGCATTTCGCCACGCACGCGCTGGGAAGACGTGCCGCTATCCTGGCGATGTCCTGATTGCGGCGCCGGCAAGGAGGATTTCGAGATGATCGAGATCTGAATGCCGGCAACGGCCTGCGGCCCCCGGATCGGGGCCCGGGGCAAGCTTATGCCGACCTACGCTACGCGCAGGGCCGCTTCATTCCCCGACCTGTTCGCGTAACCTTTCCACTTCCAAACCTTCCGCGCGCAACATCTCTATGACACTGTCCTCGCCGATCAGGTGCAGCGCGCCGACGATGACCAGAACGTCGTTCGATCCCCGTCTGAGGTGCCGGATCGGCTCCAGCCAGCTTCGGTTGCGGCGCACCACGAGACCATCATAAAGCGCGGGATATTCCTTGAGACTCCCCAGCAGCTCGCGTTCCAGAAGGCCCGCATCCCCTTCCTTCCAGGCCGCAAGGATCTTCACCAGTTCCTCGTCCATCACCGCCGCGTCGTCGAGTGACTGGAGGAGGAACTCGCGCTGCAGGGACGGGGTCAGCTCATCGAGAATCGCCAGTTGCTCGTCTATGCTTTCGAGCCCCTGCACGCGCTTGCCGTCGGCGGCGGCGCGCCCGGCGAAGTAGTGATCGACGCCGAAGCGGGGATCGTAGCCCAGCTCGAGCAGCCTGAGCTGCACGACGGTGAGCGCCGCGTACCAGGGCTCGATCGCATTCAAACGCTCGATGTCGATGCCGAGTGCATCGGCCTTCTTCGCCGCGGCCGCGTAAGCTTCGGGACCGATGAGCTCGCGCAAGGTTTCGCTGGGCGCGGATTTACCCCGCGTCGTCAAAACGCGTTGCGCCTCCAATGGATCCAGGTCATCGAGATCGATCTCCATGAGCAGCGTTTCCGCGGCGGCATAGGTCTCGTCGTATGCGGCCGGAAGCGGGTAGTCGGACTCGCGCAGCACGTGCACCGAGCCCATCAGCCAGACGGTGTTCTGCTCACCCCGCATCTTCCAGATGAAGGGCGCTTCGGCCGCAGCAGGGCCGGCGAAGGCGAGCAGCACGAAGCCGGCCAGCCACGTACCCCGTTTCATGGGAGCCGTCCGACTTCCGTTTCGACGGTGCCGTCCGCGTGCAGTGACAGCCAGCGCCAGCCGGGGCGCGCCGTTTCGTAGGTGAAGGTCTTGCTGTGCGGCTCGAACTGCGCGCTCGTCGAGGGCGTGCTCATCATGAGAACGCCGGCGCGCTCGCGCTCGGACTCCTGATGCACATGACCCCACAGCACGGCGCGTACGTTGTCGTGCCGGTCGATGACCGACAGAAAATCGGCCGCGTCGGCGAGCCCGACCTCATCGATCCACGGGCTGCCCATCGGCACGGGTTGATGGTGCAGGCAGACGAGCACGTGATTGCGCGCATGCGCCGACAGCGCTCGCTCGAGTCGCTCGAGCTCGGCCGGGCCGAGCCGGCCGCCCGGGTTCCTTTCCAGCCAGGTGCTGAGCAGCGGAATCGTCCAACTCCCGTAACCTGCGACGCCGCAGTAGGAAAACGGCGGCGTGTCCAGCAGCTCGCGCATCAACGCAGGCTCGTCATGGTTGCCCGGAATGCAATGCACGGGGATGCCGAAGCCGCCCAGCGCGTCGCGGAATCGCTCGTAGCCGGCCCGCGAATGATCCTGCACGAGGTCCCCGGTGGCCAGAATGGCGCGCGGCGGCCAGCGATCCTCCTGCACGGTTTCGAGCACCGCGCGCAGCGACGCCGCCGTGTTGACGCCGCCCAGCTCGCCGTCGTCGCCGGCGTAGAGATGCGGGTCGGTGATCTGCAGCAATCGGATGGGCTGGTCCTGCATGGCGTCCTTCGGCGGCTGATATCATGTCCTCGACGATGACATGATAGACCGCCGCTCCGCGGCACAGAAGCAGGAAACCCTCCAATGTCGAAGCGCACCCTCGGTCTGTCCGACGAGATCTACGCCTATCTGCTCGACGCTTCGTTGCGCGAGCATCCCGTCCTCAATGCCCTGCGCGAGGAGACGGCAAGCCTTCCGCAGTCGAACATGCAGATTTCCCCGGAGCAGGGCCAGTTCATGGCCATGCTCGTGCGGCTGATCGGCGCGAAGCGCTGCATCGAGGTCGGCGTGTTCACGGGTTATTCGAGCCTCGCGGTTGCGCTTGCTCTGCCGAAGGACGGACGCATCATTGCGTGCGACATCAATGAGGAGTGGACGAATGTCGCTCGTCGCTACTGGCGTGAGGCCGGCGTGGACAAGAAAATCGAGCTGCGCATCGCGCCCGCGCTCGAGACGCTGGCCAAGCTGCGCAAGGACGGCGGCGACGGGCGTTACGATTTCGCGTTCATCGATGCCGACAAGGAGAGCTACGGCGCCTACTACGAGGAAGTGCTAGCGCTGTTACGTCCCGGCGGCCTCATCGCCGTGGACAATACGCTCTGGGGCGGGGCCGTCGCCGACCGCTCGGATCAGGATCGGGACACCGTCGCCATCCGCGACTTCAACGCCAAGCTTGCCGCCGACGAGCGCATCGATTTGAGTCTCGTGCCGATCGCCGACGGCGTCACGCTCGCGCGCAAACGCTGACTCCGGGAACCGATCGGCGTTGCGCGAGAAGTTCGAATCGCCCCATGGCTGGGGCACCATTGTCGATGCTTATGCACGCTACATGGAAGAGGAGATCGATCATGCCGCTTAAGCTGTACGTATTCCCGCCGTCGCCGCGCTCGTTCAAGGTGCTCGCGGCAGCTTCGTACCTGGACCTCGAGCACGAGACCTGCATCGTCGATCTCGGCAAGGGAGCGCATCGCCGCCCGGAGTATGGCGACATCAACCCGAACCGGAAGGTACCGGTGCTGGAGGAGGACGGGTTCCGTCTGTGGGAAGCGAACGCGATTCTCCAGTATCTCGCCGCGAAGCGTCCGGACGGCGGGCTCCTGCCTTCGGATCCGAAGCAGCGCGCGCAAGTGGCGCAATGGCAGTTCTGGGACCTTGCGCACTGGGAGCCCGGTTGCGTTCCGCTCATTTTCGAGCGGCTCATCAAGCCGCTGTTCGGCCTGGG
>JBOIDB010000100.1:0-3618 GCA_050740235.1 Gammaproteobacteria bacterium | reverse complement strand
TCCCCGGGCTGCGCAGGTTCGCCGAATTATTTGCGGCGACGTGTAGAATCGCCGCCCATGTCCGAGAAACGAGTGCACACGGCGGCGCGCATCATTCGCAATTCGCTCGCGCTGTTCGTGGTGGCCGCGATGGCCAAGGGCGCCGGCCTGATCATCGCGATCATCGTGGCGCGCTATCTCGGCGCCGAGGCGCTCGGCATCTACGCCGTTCTGATGGCGCTGACCATGCTCTGCGAAATCGTCGCGCCCATGGGCCAGCAGGATGTGCTCATCAGGTCCGTCGCGCGAGTTCCGGCTTCGATGCTGCGGCTGTGGGTCGAATCCGGCGCGACGACGATTCTTTTCGCCGCCGTTTTCTCACTCATCCTCGCCGCGGGCGGGCGCATGCTCGGGCTCGATCCCGATGTGCTCCTCGCGGTCGACGTCGTGGCGCTGAGCCTGCCAATCGGGGCCTCGAGCATGGTGGCGCAGGCCGTGCTGCAGGGTCTCGAGCGCATGAAGTTTCTTGCCGTCGCGACTTTCCTCGGTCGGGTCGCGGGGCTGGCGACCCTGATCGTAATGCTCGAATTCGGCGCCGGCGTCTATTCGGCATTCGTCGGCCGTTTCGTTTTTCACCTGTTGACTCTCGGCATTCTGGCGGTCGTCATTTTCCGCTACGGCCGCAGCATCGGCGCGACGACCGACTGGCGGTTCACGCCGCGCTACCTCGCAGGCGCCACGAAGGCCGCGCTGCCGTTCGCGGGTCAGCGCGTTCTCGCCGAAGCGGCTATACGAAGCAGCGTGCTCGTGCTGCCGCTCCTGCTCAGCATGCGATCCGTCGGCCTGTTCGACGCCGCAGACCGGCTCCGCCAGACCATTGCCTCCATCATTCCGATCGTCATGCTGGCGATCATGCCGGCGTTTTCCCGCGTGTTCCGCGATGATCGCGAGCGCGCGGCCGAGCTGGCTGAATATTCGATGAAGTTCCTGCTGATCGTCGTATTTCCCATGGCGTTCCTGGTCGCCGCGGCGGCGCCGGCCATCATCGGTCTGCTGTACGGGAGCGGCTACGAATCCTCGGCCACGGTATTGCAGATCGTGATCTGGTCGCAGGTCTTCATGGCGGCCGATATGGTACTCAAGCAGGCCATGATCGGGAGCGACAACGAAAAAGCGATGCTGTGGCGCTCGGCCGTGAGCGTCGTGCTGCAGATCGCGCTGACGGTGATCCTGACCAGGGCGTTCGGGATTCACGGCGCGGCCGCGGCCATCGTTGCCGGCGGCGTGTTCATGGTGGCGCTCGACGCTCACTTCGTATCCCGCCACGTCGTCCGCATGAACCTCCTGTCGGCAACCGCCAAGCCGCTGCTGTGCGCTGCCGTCGCGGGCGCGGTCGCGCTCGCTCTGGCCGATTTCAACCTGGCGATCGTTTTCGCCGCTTTCGGATCTGCCTACCTCGCCATCCTGTTCCTGATAAGGACGTTTTCCGCGGAGGAGTTGTCGCTCATGCGCAGCCTGCCCCGCCACCTGTTGAAAACCCGCCGATAGACGATCCCATGAAAGCGATGATTCTCACCTCCCAGAGATCGGGCTCCACGTTCCTGCAAAGCTGTCTGGGCGCGCATCCGCAGGTCAGGAGCTACGGAGAGCTGCTCGTGGGCGGGAACCTCAAGGCGCCGGCGCCCTTGCGCGGTAACCGGCTGCTGACCAAAGCCTACCGTTACGTCGCTGCCCGCGTCTGGAACCCGGAAGGCATCATGGACAGGTACTTCGCCCTCGGGGGAGCGCCGGTCGTGCTCTTCAAGGCGATGTACAACCACGTGGACAATCGCCGGGTCCGCAAATACTTGACGGATCACGAGGAAATCCGCGTGATTCATCTCCGGCGCGACAACCTGCTGAAGCAGTACGTGTCCAAGGTGCTGCTCGGCGCGAAACGCGAGCGGGCCTGGCAGCCTCACACGACGAAAGAGATTCCCGTCGTATCGGTGCGAATCTCGCCGCGCCGGGCGATTGACGAAATGCGCAAGGTCCGCGATCATTTCAACGACTTCGAGCAGCTCCTGTCGCGCCACAAGAAGATCGAGCTGGTCTATGAGCGCTTGTTCAACGGATCGACGTTGTCGAACGAAGCATGGACGGCCGTGAGCGGGTTGATCGAGATCGAGCCCGCCAATGCCACGAGCGATTTCGTCAAGATGAATCCGAACGACCTTCGGCCGATGGTCGAGAATTACGACGAGCTCGCCGACGCGCTCGCCGGCACCGAGTTCGAAAAATATCTGGATTAGGGAGTCGATCCGTCATTCCGCCGCGAGCCGTCGTTCCAGCGTAAGCCGTCGTTCCAGGGCAATGCCGGATCCCGGTTTTTTCGCCGGCCCGACGCCAGCGAATCGCAGCATATCGGAGTTGCAAGGATGGTTGACTTCATCGGCATCGGCGCGGCGCGCTCGGGCACGACCTGGATCAGCGACGTCCTGCGCCGTCATCCCGACATCGTGTTCTCTGAGCCGAAGGAGATCCGCTACTTCAATCGGTATGTCTTCCCGCTCCCGAGGAAGGAGAGCCTGCTCAATCCGAACCACGACCGGGGCATCGACTGGTACCTGAGGCATTTCCGGGACGGCGGGCGAGTCAAGGGCGAATACTCGCCCATTTATTTCTTCGACGAGAGTGCCCCGGCCGCGATCGCGCGTAGCTTCCCCCGCGTCAAGCTGATCTGCTCCCTGCGCAATCCCGCCGACCGCGCGTATTCGCACTACTGGCTGTATCGCAGCGCGGGCATGTTGCCGGAGATGAGCTTCGAGTCGGCAATGGAAGCGGAACCGGTTTTCCTTGAGATGGGCTACTACGCACGGCAGCTCGGCCGCTATCTCGAACATTTCGACCGCAAGCAGATTCTCGTGCTCGTGCTTGACGACATCGTCCGCGACCCGGCCGCGGAGATCGCGCGCATTCTGCAGTTCCTGGACGTGCATGACGCCCGGTCGCTCGATGTCACGCGTGCAGAGCGCAATCGGCCGGTCCAGGTTCGCTCGACGAGAGTGAAGCTGCTTGCGCACGCGGCATCCCGCGGCATGGCGGCGGCGGGACTCGGATCGATCGTCCGCGGGCTGCGCAAGATCGGCGTCCACAATCTGTTCCGGCGCATCATGTCGGCCGGCACGGGTTATCCGCCGATGGCTGCCGAAACCCGGCAGCGGCTCATCGACACCTATGCGGAGGACGTGACGGCGCTCGAGCGGCTGCTCGAGCGCGACCTCGGCGCGTGGAAAACCATGCCTGGAAAAGACCTGTAGCGCCGACTTCCATTTTCCTCGGACCGGCGCAACCGGGGCTCCCGTCGTCTTCCCGGCGCAGGCCGGGATCCAGAGTTCTTTTTCTTGTTCAACTGGGCCCCGGCTTTCGCCGGGGAGACGGGTGATGTTTCACCGGGGAGACGAGTGATGTTTCGCCGGGTCGACAGGTGATGTTTCGCCCGGTCGACGAGTGATGTTTCGCCCGGTCGACGGGTGATGTTTCGCCGGGTCGACGGGTGTTGTTTCGCCGCGTCGACGAGTGATGTTCGTCTGGCCGAGGAGTCATGCCTTGCGGCGGCGACGAGTCATGAACGTGTACCGGGGATCTCATGCCTCATTC
>JBOIDB010000099.1:0-9964 GCA_050740235.1 Gammaproteobacteria bacterium | reverse complement strand
GTGGGCGTGGCGCTGTTCTTCACGTTCGCGAATCCGTTCCTCGCGCCGGTCAATGAGGCGGCGGGTCCGCAGACCGAGGTCACGCAGGGCGAGGCCGGCAGCTGAGCGCGCAACGACGCAGCGGCGACTGACGGAGGAAGCATCAAGTGAGCATCAATTTCACGTTGATCGCGCAGATGGTCGTGTTCGCTCTGCTGGTGTGGTTCACCATGCGCTTCGTGTGGCCGATGATTCTCCGCGCCATGGAAGAGCGGAACCGCAAGATCGCGGACGGCCTCGCGGCGGCGGAGCAGGGCGAGCGGGATCTGGTCGAGGCGAAGGACAAGGCCGGCGACATTCTGCGCGAGGCGCGCGCCAAGGCGCTGCAGATCGTCGAGCAGGCCAATCATCGCGCCAACGAAATCGTCGACGAAGCGAGGAACACCGCCGTCGCCGAGGGAGAACGCCTGATCCACGCCGCGCAACAGGAAATCGAGCAGGAGACCCAGGCGGCGCGCGACGCCCTGCGCCGGGAGGTCGCGGCCATCGCGCTCGCCGGCGCGAGCCGGCTGCTCGAGCGCGAGATCGATCCGCGCGCGCACGCTGATCTCCTCGACGGCCTGGCCGCCGAAATCCGGGCCGCCTGATGGCCGAAAGGCTCACGATCGCAAGGCCTTATGCCACCGCGGTCTTCGAGCTCGCGCAGGAGCACGGGGAACTCGATCCGTGGTCGCGAACACTCGGCAATGCCGCGAACATTGCCCGTGACCCGCGCGTCCGCGAGCTGTTGACGAGCCCGGCGGCCACGCCGGATGAGCTGGCGGCGCTTTTTGCCGGCATCTGTCGCAAATCGGAAGCCTGGTCAGGTAGCGTGGAAGCATTGGGAGAGAACTTTCTGCGGCTGCTAGCGCACAACCGGCGGCTCGGCGTGCTGCCCGAGATCGCGGAGGTGTTCGACGACATGAAGGCCGAGGTCGAGAACACGATCGAGGTCCGGCTCGTTTCCGCGCGCGAAGTCGACAAGGCTCACCGCGCCAGCATCGTGCAGGCGCTGGGCAAGCGACTCGGACGCGACGTGCATCTGCACTGCGAGATCGACGAGCGTCTCATCGGCGGCGCGATCATCCGCGCCGAGGATCTGGTCATCGACGGCTCGATACGCGGTCGGCTCGAAAAGCTGGCCGGCGCCATGAGCTACTGACAGGGAATCACACGCAATGTCCATCAAGGCATCGGAAATCAGCGAGCTGATCAAGGCGCGCATCGAGAAGTTCCAGGCGCCGGCCGAGGCGCGCAACATCGGCACGGTCATCACCGTGACCGACGGCATCGTGCGCATTCACGGTCTCGCGGACGCGCGCTACGGCGAAATGCTCGAGTTCCCCGGCGATACCTTCGGGCTTGCACTGAACCTCGAGCAGGATTCGGTCGGCTCCGTGGTGCTCGGCGATTACAAGCACATCACCGAGGGCGACACCGTCAAGACGACCGGCCGCATTCTCGAGGTGCCGGTGGGCGAGGCGCTGCTCGCCCGCGTGGTCGATTCGCTGGGCCGTCCGATCGACGGCAAGGGGCCGATCGAAGCGGAGAGCACTTCGCCGATCGAGAAGGTCGCGCCGGGCGTCATCTACCGCCAGTCGGTGAGCCAGCCGGTGCAGACCGGCTTGAAATCCATCGACGCCATGGTGCCGATCGGGCGCGGTCAGCGCGAGCTCATCATCGGCGACCGCCAGACCGGCAAGACCGCGGTGGCGATCGACACGATCATCAATCAGAAAGGCACCGGCATCAAATGCATCTACGTGGCGGTCGGCCAGAAAGCTTCGTCGATCGCGAACGCGGTCGCGAAGCTCGAGGAGCACGGCGCGATGGAGCACACCATCGTTGTGGCGGCGAGCGCTTCGCGGTCTGCGGCCATGCAATACGTCGCGCCGTACTCGGGCTGCGCCATGGGCGAGTATTTTCGCGACAAGGGCGAAGACGCGCTCATCATCTACGACGACCTCACCAAGCAAGCCTGGGCCTACCGCCAGGTGTCCCTGCTGCTGCGCCGGCCGCCGGGCCGCGAGGCGTACCCGGGCGACGTCTTCTATCTGCATTCCCGGCTGCTGGAGCGCGCTGCGCGCGTCAATGCGAACTTCGTCGAGCAGGCCACGAACGGCAAGGTGAAAGGCAAGACCGGCTCGCTGACGGCGCTGCCCATCATCGAGACCCAGGCCGGCGACGTTTCGGCCTTCGTGCCGACCAACGTGATCTCGATCACCGACGGCCAGATCTACCTCGAGTCGGACCTGTTCAACGCGGGCATCCGGCCGGCGATCAACGCGGGCCTCTCGGTGTCGCGTGTCGGCGGCGCGGCGCAGACGAAAATCATCAAGAAGCTCGGCGGCGGCGTGCGCCTGGCCCTCGCGCAGTTCCGCGAGCTGGCGGCCTTCGCGCAGTTCGCCTCCGACCTCGATCAGTCCACGCGACGCCAGCTCGAACGCGGCCGGCGCGTCACGGAGCTCATGAAGCAGAAGCAGTATTCGCCGCTCTCGGTGGCTGAGATGGCCCTGTCGCTGTTCGCGGTCAACGAGGGCTACCTCGACGAGGTCGACGTCAAGAAGATTGTCGACTACGAATCCGCCTTGCACGCACACGTGCGCGCGAATCATCCGGAGATCCTCGATAAGATCAACGCGTCGGGCGATTATGACGACGAGATCCAGGCGGGCCTGCGCAAGGCGCTCGACGACTTCAAGGCGACCGGAGCGTACTGAGCCATGGCGGCCGGCAAGGAAATCCGCGGCCAGATCAAGAGCGTGCGGAGCATCCAGAAGATCACCAAAGCCATGCAGATGGTTGCCGCCAGCAAGCTGCGCAAGACGCAGGACCGCATGGCGCTGTCACGGCCGTACGCGGACAAGATCCGCACCGTGATAGGGCACCTCAACCAGGCGAACCCGGACTACCGCCACCCCTGGCTCGTCCATCGCGAGGAGAAACGGGTCGGCTACATCATCGTCAGCACGGATCGGGGCTTGTGCGGGAGCCTGAACATCACGCTGTTCCGAACCGTCCTGCAGGAGATTCGTGACTGGCAGGAAAAGGGTGTCGAAGTCGAGCTGTGCCTGATCGGCGCCAAGGGCGTGAACTTTTTCCGGCGCCTGAACGTGCCCGTCGTTGCCCAGGTCACGCATCTCGGCGACCGGCCGCACGTGGCCGACCTGATCGGCACCGTCAAGGTCATGCTCGACGCCTACAGCGAAGGCCGTCTCGACCGCGTGTTCCTCATGCACAACCGTTTCGTCAACACAATGAGCCAGCAGCCGCTCGGCTTGCGGCTGCTGCCGGTCGAGACGCTCGACAGGGAGCAGCTCCAGGAGCACTGGGATTACATCTACGAGCCGAGCGCCGCGGAGCTGCTGGACGGCGTGCTGACGCGCTACATCGAGTCGCAGGTCTACCGCGGCGCCGTCGAGAACGTGGCCTGCGAAATGGCCGCGCGCATGGTGGCGATGAAGAGCGCCACCGACAACGCCGGCGAGCTGATCGAGGAGCTGCAACTCATCTACAACAAGGCCCGCCAGGCCTCCATCACGCAGGAAATTTCCGAGATCGTCGGCGGCGCCGCCGCGATCCAGCACTGAGGATATCGAGGACATGAACACAGGAGAAATCGTCCAGGTGATCGGCACCGTCGTGGACGTGAAGTTCCCGCGGGAAGCCATGCCGCGCGTCTACGACGCGCTCAAGCTCGAGGACGAGGACCTCACGTTCGAGGTGCAGCAGCAGCTCGGCGACGGCGTCGTGCGCACCATCGCAATGGGCTCGTCCGAGGGCCTGAAACGCGGCATCAAGGTCACGAACACCGGCGCGCCGATCTCGGTGCCGGTCGGCACGGCGACGCTCGGGCGCATCATGGACGTGCTCGGCCGGCCCATCGACGAGGCGGGTCCGATCGCGACGGATGAGCGCTGGCCGATCCATCGCGAGGCGCCGACTTACGAGGACCAGTCGGCCAGCTCGGAGCTGCTCGAGACGGGCATCAAGGTCATCGACCTGCTCGCGCCGTTCAACAAGGGCGGCAAGGTCGGCCTGTTCGGCGGCGCGGGCGTCGGCAAGACCGTCAACATGCTGGAGCTGATCCGCAACATCGCCATCGAGCACTCCGGCTACTCGGTATTCGCCGGCGTCGGCGAGCGCACCCGCGAGGGCAACGACTTCTATCACGAGATGAAGGAGTCGGACGTGCTCGACAAAGTGGCGCTGGTGTTCGGCCAGATGAACGAGCCGTCGGGCAACCGGCTGCGCGTCGGCCTGTCCGGCCTGACGATGGCCGAATATTTCCGCGACGAAGGCCGCGACGTGCTGCTCTTCATCGACAACATCTACCGTTATACCCTGGCCGGCACCGAGGTCTCGGCGCTGCTCGGGCGCATGCCCTCGGCCGTGGGGTACCAGCCGACGCTCGCCGAGGAAATGGGCGTGCTGCAGGAGCGCATCACGTCCACGAAGAAGGGCTCGATCACGTCGATCCAGGCCGTTTACGTGCCGGCGGACGACCTGACCGATCCCTCGCCGGCCACGACGTTCGCGCACCTCGATGCGACCGTCGTGCTTTCACGCAGCATCTCCGAGCTCGGCATCTATCCGGCCGTCGACCCGCTCGACTCGACGAGCCGCCAGCTCGATCCTCTGGTCGTCGGTCAGGAGCATTACGATGTCGCGCGCTCGGTGCAGAGCGTGCTGCAGACCTACAAGGAGCTGCAGGACATCATCGCCATCCTCGGCATGGACGAGCTGTCCGAGGAGCAGAAGCTTACCGTCCAGCGTGCGCGCAAGATCCAGCGCTACCTCTCGCAGCCGTTCTTCGTCGCCGAAGTGTTCACCGGCAAGCCCGGCAAGTACGTGTCGCTCAAGGACACCATCCGCGGCTTCAAGGCGATCGTCGCGGGCGAGTACGATCACCTGCCCGAGCAGGCGTTCTACATGGTCGGCGCGATCGAGGAAGCCGAGGAGCGCGCCAAAGAGCTCGCCTAGGACTGGCAAAACACGCTATGGCAACAACGATCCACGTCGACATCGTCAGCGCCGAAGGCGAGATCTTCGCCGGCGACGCGCTCATGGTCTACGCGCCGGCGGAGATGGGCGAAATCGGCGTCGCGCCGCGGCATGCGCCTTTGCTCACGGGCTTGAAGCCGGGCGAAGTGCGCGTGGAGACGCCGGACGGCGAGATGCAGTATTTCTACGTGTCGGGCGGCGCCATCGAAGTGCAGCCGCACCAGATCACCGTCCTCGCGGATACGGCCGCCCGCGCGAAGGACATCGACGAGGCCGCCGCGCTCGAGGCGAAGCAGCGCGCCGAGGAAGCGCTCAAGGATCGCGAAGCCAAGATAGATGTGGCGCGCGCGCAGGCGGAGCTCGCCGAAGCCATGGCGCAGCTCCGCGCCGTCGAGCGTCTGCGCAAGACCCTGAAGCGCACGTAGCGGACTTTCGGTAATTCTCGCGCCGACTCGTAGGCCGGCATAAGCTTGCCCCGGACACGATCCGGGGGCCGGAGGCCGTTGCCGGCATTCCAGGAAGCCGGTTTCCGGCATTCGCTCATATCGGCGATAATCCGCGCTCATGCGCACTCCGAACGAATCCCGCATGGCAGTGAGCACGATCATTCTGGCCGCCGGCCAGGGCACGCGCATGCGCTCCGACCTGCCCAAGGTTCTGCAGCCGCTCGCGGGCCGCCCGTTGCTCGCGCACGTCGTCGAGCTGGCCGGGCGCGTCGGTGGCGACGATATTCAGGTCGTCTACGGACATGGCGGTGAGCGCGTCCGCGACGCGCTGGTGCATCCTGGATTGAAATGGGTGTTGCAGGAGGAGCAGCTGGGTACCGGGCATGCCGTCAAACAGGCCATGCCGGGTATTCCCGACGACCATCTCGTGCTGGTGCTTTACGGGGATGTGCCGCTGGTCTCGGAGCGCACCTTACGCGCACTTGCCGATGCCGCAGACGGCGATACGCTGGCCGTGCTCACTGTCGGTCTGGACGATCCCACCGGCTATGGACGTATCGTGCGCGGCAAGGACGGCAGCGTGCAGCGCATCGTCGAGGAGAAGGACGCCAGCAAGGAAGTGGCCGCGATTCGGGAGATCAACACCGGACTTCTCGCTGCGCCGGCCGCGCGCCTGCGTGGCTGGCTCGACGCGCTCGGCAAGGACAACGCGCAGGGCGAATACTATCTGACCGGCATCGTCGCGCTGGCGATCGCCGACGGCTGCGAGGTGAATGCCGTGCGCGCACCCGATGCGCACGAGGCCCTCGGCGTCAACGACAAGCTGCAGCTCGCCGAAGTCGAATCCGCCTATCGCGCACGCCGCGCGCGCGAGCTCATGCAGGCGGGCGTCACGCTGGCCGACCCGGCGCGCGTCGACATACGTGGCGCTATGACCTGCGGGCGCGACGTATTCATCGACGTGAATGCCGTGTTCGAAGGCGACGTGCAGCTCGGCGATCGCGTTCGTATCGGCCCGAATACATTCATCCGTGACAGCTCGCTCGGCAACGACGTCGAAGTGCACCCCAACAGCGTCGTCGACGGCGCCGTCGTGGGAAACAATTGTTCGGTCGGCCCCTTCGCGCGGCTCCGTCCCGAAGCGCAGCTTGCCGAAGGCGCGCGCGTCGGCAACTTCGTGGAGATCAAGAAGAGCGAGATCGGCCCGGGCAGCAAGGTCAACCACCTGACCTACATCGGCGACACGACCATCGGCCGCGACGTCAACGTCGGCGCCGGCACGATTACGTGCAACTACGACGGCGCCAACAAGCATCGCACTGAGATCGGCGACGGCGCGTTTATCGGGTCCGGCGTCGAGCTCGTCGCACCGGTGAAAGTCGGCGCCGACGCCACAATCGGCGCGGGCTCGACGATCTCGAAAGATGCGCCGCCCGGCGAGCTTACGCTGTCGCGCAGCCGCCAAGCCACAGTCCCCGGCTGGAAACGACCTGCGAAAAAGTAGCGGTTTGGATATCGTGACGGGGATACTCGCGCGGCACCGTCGGCGGGCGGTAAAATGATCGACCCTTCTCCGTACCTGGCAAGCCATATATATGTGTGGAATCGTCGGAGCCGTCGCAGAGCGCAATGTCGTGCCCATCCTGATGGAGGGACTGCGTCGGCTCGAGTACCGCGGCTACGATTCGGCGGGCATCGCCGTCCTCAACGGCTCGCACGAGATCCTGCGAAGGCGCACCCAGGGCAAGGTCGCGAAGCTGCAGGAGGCGCTCGAGCGTGATCCGCCCCGGGGCAACACGGGCATCGCGCACACGCGCTGGGCGACGCACGGCGCGCCCAGCGAACGCAATGCCCATCCGCATCTGTCGAACGACAGCATCGCCGTCGTGCACAACGGCATCATCGAGAACTACGAGTCCCTGCGCGAGGAGCTGATCGGGCTCGGTTACGAGTTTCTGTCGGAAACCGACACGGAGGTGGTCGCCCATCGCATACACCATCACCTGAAATCGGCTGCCGGCCTGCTGGAGGCTGTCCGTGCCACCGTGGAAGAACTGTCGGGAGCCTACGCGCTCGCGGTGATGAGCGAGTCCGACACCGACTGCGTCGTGCTCGCGCGCTGCGGCTGTCCGGTCATCGTCGGCTTGGGAATAGACGAGAACTTCGTCGCTTCCGACGTTTCCGCGCTGCTGCCGGTGACCCGCCAGTACGTCATTCTCGAAGAAGGCGACGTTGCAGAGATTCGCCGGCAAAGCGTCACGGTGCTCGACCGGCACGGCAAGCGGGTCGAGCGACGCGTGGTCGAGAGCGAGCTTGCGGTCGACGCCGTCGAGCGCGGCGAGTACCGCCATTACATGCTCAAGGAAATTCACGAGCAGCCGCAGGCGGTCGCGCAGACGCTCGAGGAGCGCGTCGGCAACGGCCGCGTGCTGCCTGCCGTCTTCGGCCCGAAGGCCGAATCCGTATTCCGCAAGACGCGCGCCGTGCACATAGTGGCCTGCGGCACGAGCTACCATGCCGGCCTCATCGCCCGCTACATGATCGAGGATCTCTGTGGATTGCCCTGCACCGTCGAGATCGCGAGCGAGTATCGCTACCGCTCCCCGGTCGTTCCCGACAAGACGCTGTTCGTAACCATTTCCCAGTCGGGCGAGACCGCGGACACGCTGGCGGCGATGCGCGCGGCAAAGGAGCTCGGCTATCTCGACACGCTGGCGATCTGCAACGTCGCGGAAAGCTCGGTCGTGCGCGAGTCGGGACTCGTGCTCATGACGCGAGCCGGTCAGGAGATCGGCGTCGCATCGACGAAGGCGTTCACGACGCAGCTCGCGGCGCTCGGCCTGTTCGCGCTTTCGCTGGCGAAGGTCGCGGGCCTGGATGCGGAGCGGGAGCGCAAGCTCGTCGGCGAGCTGCGAGCCGTGCCGGACTTGATACAAAGGACGCTGGAGCTCGACGCCGAGATCGCGCGGCTCGCCGAGCAGTTCGCGGAGAAGGAGCATGCGCTGTTTCTCGGGCGCGGCGCCATGTACCCGGTAGCCATGGAAGGCGCGCTCAAGCTCAAGGAAATTTCCTACATTCACGCCGAGGCCTACCCGGCTGGCGAGCTCAAGCACGGCCCGCTCGCGCTGGTCGATTCGGAGATGCCCGTGATCGCGGTCGCGCCGAATAACGTCCTGCTGGAGAAGCTCAAGTCGAATCTCCAGGAAGTGCGCGCGCGCGGCGGGCAGCTCTACGTCTTCGCCGACCCGGACGTCGGCATCGAGAGCGGCGACGGCATCACGGTCATGCACATGCCCGCACACATCGAGTCCTCCCAGGAGCCGATCGTCTACACGGTTCCGCTGCAACTGCTCGCCTACCACGTCGCGGTGCTCAAAGGCACCGACGTCGACCAGCCGCGCAACCTCGCGAAGTCGGTGACCGTCGAATAAACCGATGTCGGCGGCGTGACCTCGAGCGGAAGCGGAAACCGGTCAGGATGCCACGAGGCAGGCGCGGAACGGCATATCGTCATCGTGGGCGCGGGCTTCGCCGGGTTGCAGGCGGCACGCAGCCTGGGCGGCGCGCCGGCGCGCGTTACGCTGATCGATCGCGAGAACTATCACCTGTTCGTGCCGTTGTTGTACCAGGTCGCGACCGCGGGCCTGTCGCCGGCCGACATCGCGGAGCCCATCCGGCGCATACTGCGCCGTCACCGCAACGTGAGCGTGCTGCTGGGCGAGGTCACCGGCGTCGACACCGCAATGCGACGGGTGCGACTCGCCGATGATCGGGAGATTCCTTACGACTATCTGGTGATCGCCGCGGGCTCCCGGCAAAGCTACTTCGGTCATGCCGAATGGGAGGCGCACGCGCCGGGATTGCGGACCATCGACGACGCCCGCGAGATCCGCAGCCGGGTGCTGCTGGCGTTCGAGCGCGCGGAGATGAGCACGGACGCGGCCGAACGCGAGCGCTTGCGGAACATCGTCATCGTCGGCGGCGGGCCCACCGGGGTCGAGCTCGCCGGGGCCATCGCCGAGCTCGCGCGGTTCACGCTGAGCCGTGACTTTCGCAATATCGATCCGCGCAATGCTTCCGTCCGATTGGTCGAGGCGGGTCCGCGCCTGCTGCCGGCCTTCCCGCCGGTTTTGTCGGAATATGCGCGCGTCGCGCTCGAGCGGCTCGGCGTCGACGTGCGGACGGGAGCAATGGTCGAGGACGTGCACGCGGGCGGCGTGACGATCGGCGGAGAGGCTGTCGCGGCCGCGACGGTGCTCTGGGGCGCGGGGGTCGAGGCGTCTCCGGCCGGCCGGTGGCTCGGGGTCGAGACGGATCGCGCCGGCCGGGTGCCTGTCGGAGCTACACTGGCCGTGCCCGGACTGGACGGTGTCTTCGTCCTCGGCGACACGGCGCTCGCCCTGGATGCCGATGGCGCGCCGTTGCCCGGACTCGCGCAGGTGGCCCAGCAGCAGGGCAGGCATCTCGGCCGCGAGCTCAAGCGGCATGTGCGCGAC
>JBOIDB010000098.1:0-3658 GCA_050740235.1 Gammaproteobacteria bacterium | reverse complement strand
TCGCGATTCTGCTGGCGGCGATTGCCATCCTCGCCAACCTCGTGCCCGTGTGGCGTGCGGCCGGCGTCGCCCCGATGGACGTGTTGCGAGACGAGTAAACCAAACGTTGCTGAAAAGCATCATTTATAGATTGAGGAGCAGCCCTTGAACGGCGTCTGGCACGATCTCCGTTACGCCGCACGCAACCTGTCGAAGAGCGCAGGCTTCACCGCAGTGGCGGTGTTGACGCTCGCGATCGGCATCGGTGCGAACACCGCCATTTTCAGCGTCGTGAATGCGGTCCTGTTGAAGCCGCTGCCCTTGCCGGAGCCGGACCGGCTCGTCCGCGTCTACGATGGCAAAACGGGCGCCTGGGGGACGGCATCGCCGCCTAACTTCGTCGACTGGCAGCGCGACAACACCGTGTTCGGGGAAATGGGCGCTTATGCTCAGACTGCCGGTGCGCTGACCGGTATCGGCGAGGCGCAAAGAGTCGGCGGCTCGGCGGTGACAGCCGGCTTCTTTCCGGCGCTCGGCGCGACACCGTTGTTGGGCCGGCCGATTTCAGCGGCCGAGACCGAAGCCGGGCAGGAACGGGTCGTGGTGCTGAGCCACGGCCTGTGGCAGCGGTACTTTGGCGCGGACCCCGAAATCCTGGAGCGCACCGTGCAACTCGAGGGCCGGGACTACACCGTGATCGGCGTGATGCCGCCCGGTTTCGAGTATCCCGCCGGCGCAGAGCTCTGGGTACCGCTCGCATTTTCCGAGGAAGAACTCGCGACGCAGCGCGGCGCGCACTACCTGGACGTGATCGCGCGACTGGCTCCCGGAGTCACAGTGGAAGATGCGTCAAAACAGATGGCCGCGATCGCGCGCGTGCTCGAGCTGCGTTATCCGGACTCCAACACGGGCTCGAGCGCATCGGCCGTGTGGCTGCACGAAGCGCTCGTCGGCGACGTTCGGCCGGCACTGCTGATCCTGCTCGGCGCGGTCGGGTTCGTGCTTTTGATTGCCTGCGTCAACGTGGCGAACCTGCTGCTGGCGCGGACGACCGGCCGCAAGCGGGAGCTGGCCGTGCGCAGCGCGCTCGGGGCGGGGCGCGGTCGCCTGGTGCGCCACGTCCTGACCGAAAGTGTGTTGCTTGCGCTGCTGGGCGGGGCGGCAGGCCTGCTGCTCGCAGTGCTGGGCCTGCAACTGTTGCTCGCGCTGCCGCTGGAGAGTCTGCCGCGCCTCGAGGGGACGGAACTCGACCGGACGGTGCTTGCATTTACCCTTGCCGTTTCGACGCTCACGGGCGTTCTCTTCGGATTGTTGCCTGCCATCAAGGCCGGAATGACACCCGACCTCACCGGCGCATTGAAAGCGGGTGGGGCAGCAGTCACCCTGGATCGTGCCGGCGGACGCACGCGGGGCGCGCTCGTTATCACGGAAATGGCGCTCGCCGTCCTGCTGCTGGCCGGCGCCGGGCTGCTGCTGAAAAGTTTCGTCGAACTGCAACAGGTGGACCCCGGGTTCAATCCCCGTGGAGTGCTCACTTTCGATATGTCGTTACCGCGTGCGCGCTACCCGGAGCCGCAACAAGCGCGCGCGTTCTTCGCGGACCTCAATCAACGCATCGAGGCGTTGCCCGGCGTGGAGAGCGTGGCCGGCGTGTTCGGTTTGCCGCTCAGCGGGTTCAACTACTCGATCTCCGTCGAAAAGCTCGACGGCGGGCCGGCGTACGACAACCCGGGGGACGCGCGTTCCACGCAAGTACGCGTCATCACGCCGGACTATTTCCGTGCGATGGAAATCCGGCTGCTGGATGGCCGGGCACTTGCCGCAACCGATCGTGCCGGCACAGACCCGGTTGTGGTCGTCAATGAATCGGCCGCCGAACTCCTGTGGCCCGCCGACGACCCGCTGGGACACACCTTTGAACTGGGGACGACTTTCGGCCTGGGAGGCCCGAGGGCGGGCGGGACAGTCGTCGGCGTGGTGTCCGACATCAAACACTTCGGGCTGGGCGAGGAGTCGCGGCCGGAGGTGTACATCGCGCACAGCCAGTTCCCGGTGGATTTCATGAGCGTGACCGTGAGGACATCGCTGCCGCCGCAATCTCTCATCGCGCCCATCAGGGAACAGGTGAGAGCGATCGACAACGGGCTGCCGGTGGACGAGATGCGGACGATGGAACAGTGGCTGGCCGATTCCGTCGCGCAACCCCGTTTCTACATGCTGCTGCTCGGCATTTTCGCGGCGGCGGCCCTGCTCCTGGCTGCAATCGGAATTTACGGCGTCATGACTTACTCGGTGCGCAACCGCACCAACGAAATCGGCGTTCGCAGGGCGTTGGGCGCGGAGGCAAACGACCTGCTCGGGATGGTGCTGACGCAAGCGATGACGCTCGCCGTCGGCGGCCTGGTCCTGGGAATGCTCGCCGCCTTTCTGTTGACACGGGTGCTCGCCGGGTTGCTGTACGGCGTGAGCGCCAGGGACCCCATGACGTTCATCGGCGTCGCCGTTCTGCTCGCGGCCGTCGCCCTGGTCGCGAGCTACCTGCCCGCACGCCGCGCGACGCGGGTGGACCCGATGGTTGCGTTGCGGGAGGAATGAGCGGGTGAAACTGCCTCTGTCGTCGCTCGACCTGCGTCACCTCTTTCGCGGCTTGTGGCGCACGCCGGTGTTCACGATCGTCACGCTGCTCACCCTCGCGCTTGCGATCGGCGCCAACACGGCGGTGTTCAGCCTCGTCGACCAGACGCTGCTGCGGCCCTTGCCTTATCCGCGGCCCGATCGCCTCGTCGCGGTCTGGGCGGACATGAGCGCGGCCGGCTTCCCGCGCAAGGAATACACCAATCCCGCCGATTTCGCCGACTGGCGCGCGCAGTCGAGCGGCATCGAGGACATGGCCGCTTACGGAGAAACGCGCCCGGCGCTGACCGGCTTCGGCAATGCGCGGCAGCTTCTCGGAGGCACCGTGACCCATTCTTTCTTCGATGTGCTGCAGACGCGCATGCAGCGCGGCCGCGGGTTCGCCGCGGCGGAAGACGTGCCGAACGGGCCTGACGTCGCCGTCATCAGCCATGCCCTGTGGCAGAACCAGTTCGGCGGCGATCCGAACGTCCTGCAGCGCACCCTCACACTGAACGGCGAGCCGTACAACGTCATCGGCGTGTTACCGCGAGGGTTCGCGTTTCCGTTTATGCCGGACCGCGAGGTCTGGAGGCTCCTGCAGTCGCCGGCCGACGGCCGGGGCAACGCGTTCCTGAGAGTCATCGGCCGTCTTGCGCCGGGTGTCCCTCTCGAGAACGCGGCCGCGGGCATGGCGACGATCGGCGCGCGCCTGGCCGACGAATATCCCGATACCAACAGGGACGTGAGTGTCTTCGTGCAGCCGTTGCACGAGGCCGTCGTCGACGGTGTGCGGTTGCGTCTGCTGGTACTGTGGGCGGCGGTCGGGTTCGTGCTGCTCATCGCGTGCGTGAACATCGCGAACCTGCTGCTGGTGCGGTCGGTCGGGCGCATGCGCGAGCTTGCCATTCGCGGCACGCTCGGGGCGCGCCGCGCCGGGCTGATGGCGCTGGTCGTGATGGAAAGCCTGGTGCTGTCGCTCGGCGGTGCGCTGCTGGGTCTCGTATTCGCGACGGTCGCCGTCCACGTGCTGCACGGCCAGTTGCCGGTCGGCATTGCCGAATAC
>JBOIDB010000097.1:0-7003 GCA_050740235.1 Gammaproteobacteria bacterium | reverse complement strand
GCGTAAGCCGGGACCCAGAGATGCATTTCTTTCTTACTGGATCCCGGCTTTCGCCGGGACGACGAGGGGAGCTTGCGCCGGGACGACGAGGGGAGCTTGCGCCGGGACGACGAGGGGAGCTTGCGCCGGGACGACGAGGGAGCTTGCGCCGGGACGACGAGGGGACCTTGTGCTGGGAAGACGAGGGGACCCTTTCGCCGGGACGACGGCGAATGTAAGCTGCAGGACACGGAACCGCGGCTCCGGCATGCGGTCCATTCGAATCACGTCATGAGAAAAATGCTCCGCAAGCGTTGCCTCACGCTGCTACTCGCCGGCCTGCTGATTTGCGCCGGCCTCGGCGTTGCGACACACGCACTGGATCACGGCGGGCAGCCGAACGACACGGTATGCGGCTTCTGCCTGTCGGCCTCGCACGGCAAGGCGCCGCCGTCGGCACTCATGATCGGTCCGGCGGCAGCCGCGCTTGCCGTATGCGAATTCGCCGCCTCTTCCCTGACCGCAACCTCGCGCGTCGCGCCGGTTCCTCCCGCGCGAGCCCCGCCTCTCGAAGCCATCATCTGACTCGGGCCGGATTCCGGCCTGATCCCTTTCTCCGCCGCGCGAGGCCCCCACGGCCGGCGCGGTATGCGGTCACCGCTTCGAGAGGAAATCAAATGAAACGCTCTTTTCCATTCGCGGCTTGCATCGGCCTCGCGGCCGGCAGCCTGCCAGCGGGCGCCGATGCGCAACAGGCGCCGCAGCTCACCGGCAATGCCTTCAATCCGGCCATCAGCCTCATTCTCGATGGCAAGTTCACGAGCTTCGACAACGAGCCGGAGGATTACGCGATCTCCGGATTTCTGCTCGACGAAGAAGCCGGCCTGTTCAACGAGGGCCTGTCGCTGGACGAAAGCGAGCTCGTCATCAGCTCGAACGTCGACGATCGCTTTTACGGCTCTTTCACCGCGGCACTAGCCACCGAGGCGGACGGCAGCACCGAGATCGAGGTCGAGGAAGCGTACCTGCAGACGCTCGCGCTGCCGGAAGGCTTCACCGTCAAGGCCGGACGCTTTTTTTCCGACATCGGCTACATGAACGCGCAGCACGCGCACCGTTGGGATTTCGCCGACGAGCCGCTCGCCTATCGCGCGCTGCTCGGCACGCAATACGGCGATACGGGCGTGCAACTCGCGTGGTTGCCGCCGACGGATCGCTACATCGAGGTCGGCGCGGAGATCATGCGCGGCGACAGCTTCCCCGCTGGCGGCGCCGCAAACGACGGCGTGGGCGCGCTCAGCGTCTTCGCGCACACCGGCGGCGATGTCGGGACGGCACATAGCTGGCGCGCCGGTGTCTCATACCTGTCGACCGAGTCGGAAGGCCGCGAATCCGATCCGGTCGACGGATTGCCACTCACGTTCACCGGCGACAGCGACGTCGCGATCGCCGATTTCGTCTGGAAGTGGGCCGAGAACGGCAATCCGCGCCAGCGCAATTTCATCGTGCAGGGCGAATACTTGTTCCGCCGCGAAGACGGCGCGGTGCGCGCGCTCAGTTTCGATCCGTTGCCCTACGACGGCGACCAACGCGGCTTCTATCTCCAGGGCGTCTATCAGTGGCGGCCCCGATGGCGAGCCGGGCTGCGCTATGACCGCCTGAGCGCCGACAACAATGTGAGATCGGATCTGGTGTTTCCCGGTTTCTCCCTCAGCGACACTTTCGACGACGACGGGCGCAACCCCAGCCGGTTGACCGCGATGGTGGACTGGTCGAACAGCGAGTTCAGCCGCCTGAGACTGCAGCTCGCCGGGGACCATTCGCTCGACGACAGCGACACGCAACTCGTCCTGCAGTACATCATGAGCCTGGGCGCGCACGGCGCGCACAGCTTCTAGGAGGAGCGCGCCCATGAAACGTTCGAAACGGCTGCTTGCCGCGCTCGGCCTCCTGCTGAGCGGCGTCGCGCAGGCCGACCTGCGCGTGTTCACCTGCGAGCCGGAGTGGGCCGCGCTCGCCGAAGAGCTGGGCGGCGATGCCGTCGAAGCGAAGTCGGCAACGACCGGACAACAGGACATGCACTACATCCAGGCGCGGCCGAGCCTGATCGCCGGCGTGCGCCGCGCCGATCTCGTGATCTGCACCGGCGCGGATCTCGAGGTCGGCTGGCTTCCGCTCCTGATGCGCCAGGGCGGCAATCCCGATGCGCGGCCGGGTCGACCTGGATTTTTCGAGGCGACCGGGTTCGTCGAAATGCTCGAGGTGCCACAGCGGGTCGATCGCGCCGAGGGCGATATTCATCCCTACGGCAACCCCCATGTTCAACTCGATCCGCGCAATATCGGCAAGATCGCCGTTGCGCTCGCCGAGCGGATGCAGCAGCTCGATCCGGACAATGCGGAAACTTACGCGCGCCTCCACGCCGATTTCGCCGATCGTTGGGACGCGGCCATCGCTCGATGGACGAAGCAGGCGGCGCCGCTCAAGGGCCGCAAGATCGTCACGCATCACCGTAGCTGGGTGTATCTGGAAGACTGGCTCGGCCTCGTCGAGCTGGGCAACCTCGAGCCGAAGCCCGGCATTCCGCCGAGCGCCGCGCACCTCGCCGAGCTGCTCGACACGCTCGAAGGCGAAGACGTCACGGCGATCGTGCGATCCGCCTATCAGAGCCCGCGCGCATCCGAATGGCTCGCCGAGCGAACCGGCGCGCCGGCGATCGTGCTGCCGCACACGATCGACAGCGCGGACGGCACGGGCGATCTGTTCGCCGTCTTCGATCTGCTGATCGAGCGGCTCCTGGAGGCGGCAAAATGAGCTTCGCGGCGTTCGACCTGAGCATCATCGGCCCGGCGCTGCTCGCTGGCGTGCTGGTGCTGTCCACGCACGTCCCGCTGGGGCGCGAGGTGCTCGCGCGAGGCATCATCTTCATCGACCTGGCCGTCGCGCAGACCGCCGGCCTCGGCGTCATCGCCGCGGCCTCGCTCGGCTGGGATACGCACGGCGTCTGGGCGCAGCTCGTCGCGGTGACCGCTGCATTGGCTGCAGGACTGCTGCTGACCTGGACCGAGCGACGCTTTGAGGACGTGCAGGAAGCGATCATTGGCGTGCTGTTCGTGCTCGCCGCGACCGGCGGCATCCTGCTGCTGGCGAACAATCCGCGCGGTGGCGAAGAGCTGAGGGACCTGCTGGTCGGCCAGATCCTCTGGGTCGATGCGCACACGCTGGGCCCGGCCGCGGCGGTGTCCGCCGTCGTGCTCGCACTCTGGTTCTTCGGGCGCCGAGCGCTCGGCCGGATCGGGTTCTATTTGCTGTTCGCGCTCGCCGTGACGGTGTCCGTGCAGCTCGTCGGCATCTACCTCGTTTTCGCGAGCCTGATCGTGCCGGCGCTGGCGACGCGCGGGCTCGATCAGCGGCGTGCGCTGCCGTGCGCATATGCCATCGGTCTCGCGGGCTATATCGCCGGACTGTTGCTGTCGACCGTGTTCGATCTCCCGACCGGCGCAGTGATCGTCTGGTCGCTGGCGGCGCTGGCCATCGGTGCGGGTTTCGCGCGCCGGCTCAGCCCTTCCAGAACGACGGCGAAAGCAGCACGAGCACCGTGAGGATCTCGAGGCGGCCCATGAGCATGCCGAGACTGAGCAGCCACTTCGCGGCATCCGGCAGCGAGGAGAAGTTGCCGGCCGGCCCGATGATGTCGCCGACCCCAGGGCCCACGTTGCCGACGGCCGTGGCCGCCCCGCTGATGGCGGTGAGGAAATCGAGTCCGAGCAGGCTGAGCCCGGCGGTGATGACGGCCACGGTGACTGCATAAAAGAAGGAGAACGAAACGACCGAGCGCAGGATCGCGTCGCTGATCGGACGATCGTTGTAGAGCGTCGGAAAGACGCCGCTGGGATGCGACAACTGGTGAAGCTGGCTCGACACCAGGCGCGAGGCGATCTGGAAGCGGAAGATCTTGATGCCGCCGCTCGTCGATCCGGAGCAGGCACCGACGAAAGTCAGGAAAAAGAAGGCTACGATCGCCAGCTCGCCCCATTGGTTGTAGTCGGTCGTCGCGTAGCCCGTCGTCGTGACCACGGAGACTACGTTGAACGTGACCAGGCGCAACGTCTCAAGCGCCGGGGCCGGCGCGCTTTGCCAGCGCCACAGCGTGAGCGACAGAACGACGACCAGCAGGAACAGGACAAGCACGCGCACCTGGCTGTTAGTGACCACGGCGCCCGTATCACCGCGCAACATGCGGATGTAAAGGACGAACGGCAGCCCGCCGGCAATCATGAATACGACGGCCAGCCACTGTATCGTGCTGTTGAATTCGCCGAACGAGCTGTCGTAGTTCGCATAGCCGCCGGTCGCCAGAGTCGTCATGGCATGAGTGATCGCATCGAATGCGTTCATGCCCGCCAGGAAATAGGCCGTTGCACAGGCCCCCGTGATGCCCACGTACACGACGCTGATCGACTTGGCGACGCTGGCCGAGCGGGCGGTGAACTTGTCGGACTTGTCCGAAGATTCGGTCTGAAACAGCCGCATGCCGCCGACGTGCAGGAACGGCAGGACCGCAATCGCCATGACGACCAGCCCGATGCCGCCGACCCACTGCAGCAGCGCCCGCCACAGCAGGATCTGGCGGGGCATGTCGTCCAGCCCGGTGAGGACCGTCGAGCCGGTGGTCGTCAGGCCGGAGATCGTCTCGAAGTACGCGTCCGTGTAGCTCAGATGAAGCACCGAGAACGACAGGGGCAGCGCGCTGAAGGCGCCGATCGCGACCCAGCTCAGGACCGTGAGCACGAACATTTCGCGGGAGCGCAGGTTTCGGCGCGAGCCACGGCCGATAGCCATGAGCAGCACGCCGCTGCCCGCGGATACTGCCGCGGAGATCAGAAAAGCGCGCTCGTCGACGCCGTTGCTGGCGACTGCGTACAGGCCGGGAACGAGCATCAGCATCCCCAGCGCGACGAAAAAGCCGCCGATGATGAAGCCGATGGACCTGATAGACATAATGCCCTGGCGGCGCCCGGTCTCCGGCAATTCTCCGTGCACAGGTCACTCCGGGCGACGCTGGCGGGCGATTATATACCCCCTGAATTGCCGGAATGTGCCGAAAGCACCGCGATTCGTGGTATTTTCTGCGACGCCTGCAACTGGATTTGCGGAGGGGAAGTGTAGTATGGCGCATACATCTCCACTTGGGGCCCCCGACCGATGATGCCGTCCCCGCTGGCGCACGACCGCACGGATCATGCTTCCGAGCAGGCGGTCGAGATTCTCATCCTGAGCCTCGACGATACGCTGATCACTGACGTCGAAACGTCGCTGGAAGGCGCGTATCGGGTGCACCACGCGCGCAGCGACGCGATGGCCGTCGACCTGCTCACGGAGCATCCGATCGGCGTGCTCGTCACCGACGAAGCGGGAGTGCACCCGGCCTTTCAAAAGCTCACCCGCCAGCTCCGGCAGCAGTTTCCGGACCTGATCATCGTCGGCGTGGGCGACCGGGTCGCGGCGCCGTCGCTCATCGACCTCGTCAACGGCGGGCAGATCTACCGATTCCTGCTCAAGCCGTTGTCCGCGGGACAAGTGAAGCTGCGGGTGCAGAGCGCGGCGCGCCAGCATCTGAACCTGCGCGAGGACGAGACGGCGCAATTCCCGATCCAGGACGTCCCGGTCGATCGACGGGTGAGGCCCGAGCGCCCGCCGCCATACGAGACCGAGCCCGCGCCGGCAGTCACCGGGAAGGGCAGCCGTTCGCGCCGGCCGCTCATCATCGGGGGTGCGCTTGCGGCCGTCGTTGCGGCCGTCGTCTCGGCGTTCCTGCTGAAGGGCGGAGATGAAGGCCGGACGACGGCGCCATTCACGCAGTCGGTACCGACTGCAGCGAGCGAACCGGCTGAAACGACTGCCGAGGCGCCATTGAGCGAAGTCGAGCGCGCGCTCGACGCCGCGAGTGTTGCGTTGCAGGAAGAGCGCTATATCGAGCCGGTCGAGGACAACGCGCTCGATCATTATTTCGCCGTGCTCGAAATCGAGCCGGAGAATCCCGAGGCGGCGGCGGGCCTGGACACGATAGCCGGGGTGCTGCTCGAGCGCGCGCAGGCGGCCTTGAGCGGAGGCACACCCGACGACGCGCTCGAGGCGCGGACGGTAGTGCGGGGCATCCGCCCGGATCATCCGGACATGCCGCTCGTCGACGCGCAGTTCGCGGAGTACGGCCGGCTGCTCATCGCGCGCATGAACCTGGCCGTAGCGGCGGACGATTGGACGCGCGCGCGCGAGCAACTCGATATGGCCGCGCAGTTCCTGGCGCAGGATTCACCCGAGGTGACGGAAGCTCGTGCGCTCCTCTCCGCGCGCCGCGATCAATTCGCGATCAATGACCGCCTGGCGCTGGCCAACGAGCGCATCGCATCCAACAGCCTGACGGTGCCGGAGAACGACAGCGCCATGTTCCATCTGCTGGCGCTCAAGACCGATTTCCCGGAGAACGCGGCCGTGATCGGCGGGCTGGACAGGCTCGCGAGCATCATGTTCGAGAGAACGGACAGCGCCGTGATCAGCGACGATTTCGATGACGCGGACCGCTGGCTCGATGAAGTCGACAAGCTCGGCGTGCATACGGATGCGCTGGCGCAACGCCGCGAGGCGGTGGCGACCGCGCGCAACGATGCAGCTGCGGCGGCGCGGGCGGCGGCGGAAGCGGCGAAGGCGGAAGAGCTGGCCCTGGCTGCGGCGGCAGCGACGGCGCTGCCGGAAACGGTCGCCGGCGCGCCGGACAACGAGGCGGCCGCAGGCGCGGGCGCACTGGTCGATACGGCGCCCGTCGAGGTCAGCGAGCTCGAAATCCTGCGCATGGTGCAACCGGAGTATCCGCGACGCGCCTGGGTCCGGGACATCGAAGGCTGGATCGATATCGAGTTCACCGTGACGGCAACGGGCATCACGCGCTCCATCGACGTAACGGGCGAGCAATCCCCCGGCTGGTTCGACCGGGCCGCGATCGAGGCCGTCGAGCAATGGCAGTTCC
>JBOIDB010000096.1:0-10916 GCA_050740235.1 Gammaproteobacteria bacterium | reverse complement strand
TCCCTGGACGCTCCGGGGGCGACGTCCTGTCGCCCACGGTTTCGAGAAGGCCCCCGGCATTCAGGCTTTTACGCGGACTGCAAAGCGATTCCCGGGCGCGCTGCCGGACCTATCGGATGTACCCCATGCTCTCGAGCTTGACGATGATCCGGTGCGCGGCGTTGTCCGGCGAGATGATCTGCGTGTCGATGGACATGTCCGGGTTCTGCGGCACGTCGTAGGGATCGCTGATGCCAGTGAATTCCTTGATGATCCCGGCGCGCGCCTTCGCATAGAGGCCCTTGCGGTCGCGCTGCTCGCAGATCTCGAGCGGCGTTGCGACGTGTATCTCGAGATAGCCACCGACCGGCTTGATCATCTCGGCCACCTGGCGGCGCGTCGCCACGTACGGCGCGATCGGCGCGCAGATCGCGATGCCGCCGTTCTTGGTGATCTCGCTCGCCACGAAGCCGATGCGCAGAATGTTGATGTCGCGATGCTCGCGCGTGAAGCCGAGCTCGCTCGACAGATGCTTGCGCACGATGTCGCCGTCGAGCAGCGTCACGCGCCGGCCGCCGAGCTCCATGAGCTTGACCATGAGCGCGTTGGCGATGGTCGATTTGCCCGAGCCGGAAAGCCCGGTGAAGAACACCGTGAAGCCCTGGCGATGGCGCGGCGGATGGGTCTTGCGCAGCTCCTCGACGACCTTCGGATAGGAGAACCAGTCGGGGATCTCGAGCCCTTCCTGCAGGCGGCGGCGGAACTCGGTGCCGGAGATGCTGAGGACGTTCTGGCCTTCCTTGATCTCGTCCTCCGGGATGTACTGCGCCTTGTCCTCGACGTAGACCATGTTTTGGAACGGCACCATGCTGATGCCCAGCTCTTCAGCATTCTTCTTCATCAGCTCCTGGGCGTCGTACGGGCCGTAGAACGGCTGGCCCTTGCTGTCCTTGCCCGGCCCGGCATGGTCGCGGCCGACGATGAAATGCGTGCAGCCGTAGTTCTTGCGGATGATCGCGTGCCAGAGCGCCTCGCGCGGCCCGCCCATGCGCATGGCCAGCGGCAGCAGGCTCAGGGAGGTCGTCTGCTCCGGGTATTCCTTGAGGATGTTTTCGTAGCAGCGCACCCGCGTGTAATGATCGATGTCGCCCGGCTTGGTCATGCCGACGACCGGCTGGATCAGCAGGTTGGCCTCGACCTCGCGCGCGGCGCGGAACGTCAGCTCCTGGTGCGCGCGGTGCATGGGATTGCGCGTCTGGAAGGCCACCACCTTGCGCCAGCCGAGCTTGCGGAAGCGGTCGCGCATCTCGCGCGGGCTGTCGCGCAGATGCTTGAAATCGTAGTGCAGGGGCACTTCGATGCCGCGCAGCTTGCCGCCCAGATAAACGGGATGCGCCAGGTTGAGCAGATAATTGACGCCTGGGTGCAGCACGTCCTCGGTGCCGAACACGCCGCGCGCCTCGGCCGCCTTGTCCGGCGTCCAGATGTCGGAGACTTCCATCGTTGCGACGATCACCCCTTCGTGATCGCGCAACGCGAGCATGCTTCCCTCGCTGATCTGCTTCGACAGCGCCTCCGTCACGTCCAGCGTGATCGGCATCGGCCACAGCGCGCCGCTCGTGAGGTGCATGTCACGGACCACGGCGTCGTAATCCTTGCGCCCGAGAAAGCCCTCGAGCGGCGAAAAAGCGCCGTTCAACAGCAACTCGATATCGCAGAGCTGCCTGGCCGTCAGGTCCCATGACGGGTATTCGACGGCTTTGCGCTTCTCCGCCTCGGCCTCACCCTGCGTCAGATAGAGTTCCCTGAGCTCTCCGCCGTGCGGTTCCTTGAATGCACCCATCGTTCGTGTTCCCGTCGGTTGATGACCAAAAAATACCCGCGCGCGGTTTCACCCGCACGATTCGGTTCGATCAGATCTTCGCGTCAGAATGGAATGTCGTCGTCGAAATCGTCCGGCGACGTTTCAGCGGCCGTGCGCGCCGGACGCTCGTCATCCGGCTTCGAATACGACGCGCCGCCCTGGCCGGAGCGGCTGCCGAGCATCTGCATTTCGTTGGCGACGATTTCCGTCGTCCATCGGTCGTTGCCCTGCTTGTCCTGCCACTTGCGCGTGCGCAGACGCCCTTCGACGTACACCTGCGAGCCTTTGCGCAGATACTCGCCGGCAATCTCGGCCAGCTTGCCGAAGAAGGCAATGTTGTGCCATTCGGTGCGTTCCTGCTGGTCGCCGGTCTGCTTGTCTTTCCAGGACTCGCTGGTCGCGATCCGGATGTTGGTGACCGCGCCGCCGCTCGGCATGTAGCGCGTTTCCGGATCGGCACCGAGATTGCCGATCAGGATCACCTTGTTGATACCGCGGGCCATTCCTGCTCCAGATGTGCTTGCGATGACGCTCGATGAGGCCGCGTATTCTATGCGCTCGGCGGGCAAAACTCACGTTGAAATACCGGCCAAGACAGCCGGAATTGCGAAACTGTGACGAAATCGACGACGCCGGCCAAACGGTCTCATGGACGGTTGAATGGCCGGCTGAAGCCGTACCTACAGAGAATCAACCATATCGCCGCCGCCGCGGCGCAGAGCAGGAACACGCCGTCCGGTCCGAAGCGCCCCAGGAGCCCGCCGCCGAGCGCGCCGCCGGCGAATATGCCCAGATATTGCGAGCTGGCGTAGACACCGAGCGCCGCGCCGCGGCCGTCCGCCGGGGCCGCCCCGGCAAGCATCGCCGGCAAGCGAGCCTCGAGGTAATTGAATGCGGCAAAGAACAGCGCCAGCGCGCCGAGCATCGTCGACGATCCGCCGAATCCGAGCACGAGCTGCGCGGCACCGACCCCGGCGACCGCCGTGAGCAAAACCACCTGCGGGCGACCGCCACGCTCGGTCCACAGGATGAGAGGAACGGTGCCGACGAGCGAGACGAGCAGAGCGCCGGCGTAAATGGGCCACTGATCTTCCGGAACGACTCCGAGCGCATCCCGCAGCACGAACGGCACTGCCGTGAACGTCGCGCTCAGGATCAGGTGCAGGACGAAGACGCCGAAGTCCAGCGCAAGGAGCGTCCGGTCGCGGGCGGCGCGCTTCAAGCCCTCCAGCGAGAGCGCGGCGCGGGGCTGGGCGGTGCGCGCCTCGGCAGGCAATGCGAAAAGCAGGAGCGCCATGCCGGCCAGCGCCAGGGCAGCCGTCAGCCAGAACAGGCCGGCGACACCGATCAGGGCGGTCAGCGTCGGGCCTGCCAGCAGCGACACGACAAAGGAGCCGCCGATCGTCACGCCGATCAAGGCCATGGCGCGCGTGCGAATGGCGTCACGCGTGCCGTCGGCAACGAGCGCCGTCAGCACCGCCGAGATCGCGCCGGCGCCCTGCAGCGCGCGGCCCGAGATGACGCCGGCGATGCTCGTGCTGGTCGCTGCGACGACGCTGCCGCCGGCAAAGATCGCCAGGCCGACGAGGATGACGGGGATTCGGCCGTAGCGGTCCGAAAGTATCCCGAACGGGATCTGGAAAGCGGCCTGCGTCAGACCATAGGCGCCGACGGCGATGCCGGCGAGGAACAAGCTCGCGCCTTCCAGCTCATACGCATACAGCGCGAGCACCGGCAGCAGCATGAAGAGGCCGAGCATGCGCACCGCATACAGCGCCGCCGCAATGCCGACCGTGCGGCGTTCGCCGGCCAGCATGCGCAGAACGGGTACATCGCAGATTTCAGGCTGATTGCGCTCGGTCGCGCCGGGCGCGCTGAAATCAGGAACGTCCACGTTTTGCCTCGGCGCTTGCAAGCGGCGTATATTAACAGGTTGGCTCGCTTTCACCGGAACCGAATGGACATCATCAGCATACGCGGCGCACGGACGCACAACTTGCAGGGCATCGATCTCGATCTGCCGCGCGACCGGCTCATCGTGCTGACCGGCCTGTCCGGCTCCGGCAAGTCCTCGCTCGCTTTCGACACCATTTACGCCGAGGGTCAGCGGCGCTACGTGGAGTCGCTGTCGGCCTACGCGCGTCAGTTCCTCTCCATGATGGAGAAGCCGGACATCGATCACATCGAGGGGCTGTCGCCGGCGATTTCCATCGAGCAGAAATCGACGTCGCACAATCCGCGCTCGACGGTCGGCACGGTCACCGAGATTTACGACTACCTGCGCCTGCTGTATGCGCGCGCCGGCATACCGCGCTGCCCCGATCACGGCCTCGATCTCGAGGCGCAGACGGTCAGCCAGATGGTGGACCAGGTGCTGGCGCTGCCGGAGGGCGCGCGCCTGCTGCTGCTCGCGCCGATCGTCGCCGAGCGCAAGGGCGAGCACGTGCAGCTCATTCAGGAGCTGCGCGCGCAGGGCTTCGTGCGCGCGCGCATCGACGGTGAAGTCTGCGAGCTCGACGATCCGCCGTCGCTCGATCTGCGGCGCAAGCACACCATCGAAGCGGTCGTGGATCGGTTCCGCGTGCGCGAAGATCTGGCCTTGCGGCTTGCGGAATCTTTCGAAACGGCGCTGCGGCTGGCCGACGGCGTGGCGAAGATCGCCTGGATGGACGAGCCGGCCAGGGAAGAGCTGGTCTTCTCCGACCGCTTCGCCTGCAACGTCTGCGGCTACAGTCTGCAGGAACTGGAGCCGCGGCTGTTCTCTTTCAACAATCCGGTCGGCGCTTGCCCCGCCTGCGACGGGCTCGGAGTGAAGCAGTTCTTCGACCGCGAGCGCGTCGTCGTGCATCCGCACCTGAGCCTCGCCGGCGGAGCAATCCGCGGCTGGGACCGCCGCAATGCCTACTATTTCCAGCTCATCCAGAGCCTGGCGAAGCACTACGACTTCGACATCGAGGCGCCCTACGCCGAGCTGCCCGAGGACATCCGGGAAAGGGTCCTGTACGGCAGCGGGCGCGAGCGCATCAAGTTCCGCTACGTCAACGCGCAGGGCCGCTCGGTGACGCGCACGCATCGCTTCGAGGGCATCCTGCCGAACATGGAGCGGCGCTATCGCGAGACCGAATCGAACATGGTGCGCGAGGAGCTGGCCAAGTATCTGAGCACGCAGCCCTGTCCGGAGTGCGGCGGCACTCGCCTGAATCGCGCCGCGCGCAACGTCTTCGTCGCTGACTGCTCGTTGCCGGAGATCACGGAGATGGCGGTCGGCGAAGCGTGCCGGTTCTTCGCCGGGCTCGACATCGCAGGCTGGCGCGGCGAGATCGCGCGCAAGGTCGTCAAGGAAATCGGCGAACGGCTGACTTTCCTGAGCGACGTCGGGCTCGACTACCTGACCCTGAGCCGCAGCGCCGAAACGCTTTCAGGCGGCGAGGCGCAGCGCATTCGTCTCGCGAGTCAGATCGGGTCGGGGCTGGTGGGCGTCATGTACATTCTCGACGAGCCGTCGATCGGCCTGCACCAACGCGACAACCGGCGCCTGCTCGCGACGCTCGATCACCTGCGCGACCTGGGCAACACCGTCATCGTCGTCGAGCATGACGAGGAGGCGATCCTGCACGCCGATCACGTCGTCGATCTGGGGCCCGGCGCCGGGGTGCACGGTGGACGCGTCGTCGCGCAGGGCACGCCGGCCGACATCATGGCGGACTCGGCATCGCTGACCGGCCAGTATCTGTCCGGGCGGCGCCGCATACCGCTGCCGCTGGTTCGCAAAGCGGCGAACGAAGATCAATGGCTGACGATCCGCGGCGCGCGCGGCAACAACCTGAAGCGTATCGACGCGCACATTCCGCTCGGGCTCATGACCTGCGTCACGGGCGTGTCCGGCTCCGGCAAGTCGACGCTCATCAACGATACGCTTTACGAGCGCGCCGCCGGAATCATCAACCGCAGCGCCCATGACTCCGCGCCCTGCGACGGCATCGACGGTCTGAACGCCATCGACCGCGTCATCGACATCAGCCAGAGCCCGATCGGCCGCACGCCGCGCTCGAACCCGGCGACCTACAGCGGGCTGTTCACGCCGATTCGCGAGCTGTTCGCCGGCACGCAGGAGGCGCGGTCGCGCGGCTATAAGCCGGGCCGCTTCAGCTTCAACGTCAAGGGCGGGCGCTGCGAGGCCTGCCAGGGCGACGGCGTGCTGAAAGTCGAGATGCACTTTCTGCCGGACATCTACGTGGCCTGCGACGTCTGCCACGGGCAGCGTTACAACCGCGAGACGCTCGAGATCCGCTACAAAGGCCGCAACATCCACGAAGTGCTCGACATGACCGTCGAGGACGCACTCGGCTTCTTCAGCCCGATCCCGGTCGTGGCGCGCAAGCTGCAGACGCTCATGGACGTAGGCTTGTCCTATGTGCGACTCGGCCAAAATGCGACGACGCTTTCGGGCGGAGAAGCGCAACGCGTCAAGCTGGCCAAGGAGCTGTCAAAACGCGCGACGGGTCGGACCCTGTACATTCTCGACGAGCCGACCACTGGCCTGCACTTCCATGACATCGCGCACCTCCTCGAAGTGCTGCACCGCCTGCGCGACCAGGGCAATACCGTGATCGTCATCGAGCACAATCTCGACGTCATCAAGACCGCGGACTGGATCGTGGACCTGGGGCCGGAAGGCGGCGACGGCGGTGGCGAAGTTATCGCCACGGGCACGCCGGAGGATGTAGCCGCGAACGAGCGATCCTACACGGGCGAATACCTGAAGCCGGCGTTATTGCGGGGGGAAGGGGAAAAAGCGAAGCGGCGAGCATAAGCGCATATTTGTTCTGGGCCCGCGACAAGTGCAATTCTCTCACCGATGATCCGACACTTTCGTCCAGCGGGAGGTGTACTTCCTCAACCAAGGCGACAGATACCAGACGGCCGGTAACAGCAAAACACCTGACCCTGCAATCACATAAACTGGCCGGATAGGCGCGACGGAGAAAACCGCCATTGCTAACCCAAATAACACGCCTCCCAATCCCAATCCGACCAGAAAACTCGAAAACACCGCTGAGCGCAATGTCGATGTCGTACCACAACGCGGACATTGCTGGGGTCCTCGGCTGCGCGGCTGGAAGTCCTTATTCTCGTATCCGCATTCCGGACATCTAAAACAGGTCGAACGTCGCATCAAGGTCATAACCGCTTCGGTACTCGATCAGACCATCTATTTATTAGACCTTCAGATCTTTGAGCACTTCCAATAACGGCCGGGCCGGCTCTCCCCGGATCTTCGTTAGATCCTCGATATTCTCCAACTCCCCGAGCTTGTCGATGAGCGCGTCTTCGATAAATTGATTCATGCTCAGGCCGCGCGTGTTGCATATCTGTTCAACCGCTTTTTTTGATGCGGGCGTCAATTCGTGTTGCGAGTCGAGCTCGAGCCATATTGCCCAGCCTGCTTGATGAAGTAAGCTCATACTACCATCTGAATCGGGTGTGGACGGGTCAGGTGATTGCCAGCGCTTTCGGCGGCTGCCCCTTGGCTCGCATCGCGTGCATTTGCTCGAATGCCGATTCGATGCGGCGAACAAACAAAGCAGTGTCGAAGAGCGCACACGTGAGCCTTTCTTCGCCCAGCCGTGCACGCAATTCTGCGAGCTGCCCTGTGCCGGGATCGGTCTTTGCGAGCCGGGCTGCAAGCGATTTGTACTCTGACTGTGTGCCTGCGATCAGCTCCGGCAGTCCGGCGGCATGCAACAGGCTCGCAGCCACGCGAGAGGCAAAGGTTTGGCCCGGGCAGGTGAGCACCGGGCAGCCGGCCCAGAGGGCGTCGCTCGCCGTCGTATGTGCGTTGTATGGCAGCGTATCGAGGAACAGGTCGGCGTTGCGGTAGAGGGCCAGGTATTCCTCGAGCGGTCGCCGGGCGGCGAACACGATCCGCTGCGCGTCGATGCCACGTTTGACCGCCTCGCGTCGCAGGTTGTCCTTGAGCGCCGAAGCCGGATTCACGTCGAGGAGCCACAAAACGCTGCCCGGTGTCTCGCGCAGCATCTCCATCCAGATCGTGAACATGTCCGGCGAAATCTTCTGCGGCGCATTGAAGCAGCAGAACACGAAGCCGCGCTCGGGCAGCCCGCAGGCCGCGCGCGAAGGCGTTTCGGCCGCGATGACCCGCTTGCGGTCGTTGACCTGATAGGAACCGGGCAGGCGAATGATTTTCTCGGTGTAGAACTCGTCGGCGCCCGGCGGCGCGACGACTTCATCGGCAACGACATAGTCGATGAAATCCGCGCCCATCGTCCCGGGATAGCCGAGATAGTTGAGCTGGATCGGCGCCGGCCGGAGCGCGAAGACTTCGGTGACGGCATCGAGCGTGTAGCCTTTCAAATCGACGAGGATGTCGATGCCGTCGGCGTGGATCTGCTCCGCGATTTCCAGAGGCCTGCGCCCCCGCATGTCGCGAAATGCGTCAAAGGCGTCGACGAGCCGCTTGCGGATCGCGCTGCCGTCGTCTGGGCCGCTCGAATACGCATGTACCTGGAAGCGTTTTCGGTCGTGCGCCTCGATCAGCCCGGCGATCAGGAACGCCGTCGGATGCCGGTAGAAATCGGCGGACACGTAGCCGATGCGGATGCGTTCCGGGTCGCCACGCGCGAACTCGAACGGCGTCACGCGCCCGGCCTGCGCGGCCCGCAGCCGCGCCCAGGCTTGCGCGCAGGCGAGCTGTTGCGCGGGCGTGCTGTCTTCGAGCAGCAGTGCGAACGGGCTCAAACCCGCAACTCTCTGCTCAAGCGCCTCGAAGAATTGCGCACGCAAGGTGTCGAGGCCGTCCCACTCGGCCAGCGCGCGCTGCATGACGAGCGCGCTGCTCAGCGCCGGCCCATGTCGCGGATCGATCACCAGCGCGCGACGCAGCGTCGCCAATGCGGCCACGCGATCGCCCTCGTCGTCCAGCAGCAGCGCGAGGTTGTGGTGAACGTCCGCCTGATCCGGATTGCTCGCGAGCGAGCGCTCGAAAGCATCGCGGGCGCGGTCGCCGTGCCCGAGCGCGCGCCAGGCGTTGCCCATGCTCGCAAGCGCACCTGCGTGCTCCCGGTCGATCGCCAGCGCTTCGCCGCAAGCGCGCAACGCGGCTCCGTGTTCTCCGCGCTCGTTCAGCACATTTGCCAGATTGCTGTGCGCATCAGCATAGGTCGGCGCCAGCGCGACGGCGCGCCGGTAGGCGCTCTCAGCTTCTTCCCTCCGGCCGAGTTCCTGCAGCGTGCTGCCGAGATTGTTGTGCGCCTGGGCGAGACCCGGCTCGAGCGCGATTGCCTGGCTGAGGACAGCAGCCGCCTCCTCGAGCCGGCCGAGCGCGCGATACACCGCGCCGAGATTGCACAGCGCGTCGGCGGATCGTGGCGTGATTCGCAGCGCGCGCTCGATCAGGACCGCGGCTTCATCGTTGCAGCTCTGCTGATGATGCAGCACACCGAGCAGGTGCAGGGCATCGAAATGTCCGGGAACCGCCTCGAGAATGGCGGCATAGAAGGATTGCGCCTCGGACCAGCTGCCGGTTCGATGCAGCTCGAGCGCAAGCGCCAGCGCTTCGGACGGCGTGACTTCGCGCACAGGTCCGCCGCCGATTGCGGGCAGTCGCACCGGCAGAAACTCACTCACCGGATGCGCGTCGTGTCTTCCTGCGCTTGGGCGATTCGAGACGCATCATGACCCGCAGCACGATCAGGACGAGTACCGTGATGCACGCGGCGAGAACCAGTTGATCGAGCGCCACTGACACGCCGATCGCGCTGACGAGCAACAGCGATGCGGCCGTGGTGAGCCCTTCGATCGCCTCGCCCTGCCGATGGCGGAAAATGGTGCCCGCACCGAGAAACGCCACGCCCGTCACGACCGCCTCGACGACCCGGATCGGATCCGCGCGCAGGATGCCGGACGGAGTGCCGACCTCGAAGCTGTGCACGAGGATGTCGGACAGGCCGACGAAAAGCGCCGCGGCGGCCGCGACCAGCATGTGCGTGCGGAATCCGGCCGGCTTGTTCGCAAACTCGCGCTCGATGCCGACGAGACCGCCGAGCACCATGGCGATCGACACTTCCAGGAGAATTTCGAGTTGAGGGCCGATATCGGCCTGAAACATGTCCATTTCAATAGCCGGCGGCGTGACCGTCCTTGCGCGACTCGGAAGCGCCTACGTATATGCCGTTGTCATGGTCGCGAAGAATCGCCTGATAGCCACCGAACGCGCTCGCCTCCTCGCTCAGCCTATGACCGCGCTTGCCGAGTCCTTCACGCGTCGTCTGACTGAAACCCGACTCGAGATAGACGATGCCGCCATCGGTCATCGTCCCGCCGGTGGGCTGGCTGGAGCCGCTGTGGCGAATGCGCGGCGCATCGCCCGCTTCCTGCAGGTTCATGCCGAAATCGATGAGGTTCACGAGAATCTGCACGTGACCCTGCGGCTGCATGCTCCCGCCCATGACGCCGAAGCTCAGAAACGGCTTGCGGTCCCGGGTGACGAACGCCGGGATAATCGTGTGGAACGGGCGCTTGCCGGGCGCGTACGCATTAGCGTGCCCGGGATCGAGGTTGAACAGCGCGCCTCGGTTCTGCAGGATGAAGCCGAGCTTGCCGGGCGTCATGCCCGATCCCATGCCGCTGTAGTTGCTCTGGATCAGCGAGACCATCATGCCGTTCTCGTCGGCGACGGTCAGATAGATCGTATCGCCGGCCTCCAGTTGCGCGTCGCCGGCCGGCAGCTCGAGCGCCGCCTGCTCCGGATCGATGAGCTTGCGCCGCTCGTTCGCGTAACGCTTCGAAATCAGATATTCGACCGGGACCTCGCCGAAGTCCGGGTCGGCGTAATACTTTGCGCGGTCCTCGAACGCGAGCTTCTTGGCTTCGACGAACGTGTGCACGTATTCGGCGCTGTCAAGCCCCATGGATGCGAGGTCATACCCTTCGAGGATGTTCAGCATCTGCAGCGCCGCGATGCCCTGCCCGTTCGGCGGCAGCTCCCAGACCGTATAGCCGCGGTAGTCGACGGAGACCGGCTCCACCCATTCCGATTTGTGCGCGGCCAGAT
>JBOIDB010000095.1:0-5245 GCA_050740235.1 Gammaproteobacteria bacterium | reverse complement strand
GAGTCATCATGGTTCACCCCTTTCGGTCTGCCGCCTGCATCACGATTCGCGGAGACCGTTGTCGAGCGCTGACTTCAGGCGAGCCGCGCTCCGTTTCTTGAAATTTTCGACGCCACTCCCGGCGCGTCGATCCGCCGGAGATGAGAATGAAATCACCCGAAAGGAGGGGACCCTCGAGCGCTGCTGGCTCGGCTTGGCGTTCCAGGTAATCCGCCAATGCACATAATGCCGTTCATCCCTCGTTCGGGCAAGGCGAAGCGGGCGCCCGCTCCGAGGCGTCGCCTCGATATGCATCTCGAGTTCCGTTAAAGTTCCCGCCGCCCCCAGGCCGTTCGAAAGCTTGCCGATCGAAATCCGCGGAGCACCGGCGCGCGGAATCAAAGCCTGAAAGCCCCTCCGGACCGAGGTGAAACGAGGATGAATCGGACTTTGCTGGCCGGCACCGGAGTCCTGGCCATGGCGGCGATCGTCGCCGCCGGCGCCTACGTAAACGGCGATCTCGGCCCGCTGCTGCTCGGCATCCGCGCGGAATTCTTCCTGTTCGGACTGACCCTGCTCGGTGTGGCGCTTTTCCACCACCGCGTGTTCGAGGTTGCGGTGACGGGCCTCGTCGCCATCATCGCCCTCAAGTTCCTCACCGTCCCGGACTTCAGCCTGGCCGGGCACCTCGTGCACGAGTCGCCGATCCTCGTGAACCTGCTCGGCCTGCTGCTCGGCTTCGCCGTGCTGGCGCGCCATTTCGAGCAGTCCCAGGCGCCGGAAATTTTGCCGCGCTACCTGCCGAACGACTGGAAGGGCGGCTTCGTGCTGCTCGCGATGGTGTTCGTGCTGTCCTCGTTCCTGGACAACATCGCCGCGGCGATGATCGGCGGCACCATCGCGCTGCACGTGTTCAAGAAACGGCTCGACATCGGCTATCTCGCAGCGATCGTCGCCGCGAGCAATGCCGGCGGCTCCGGATCTGTCGTCGGCGACACGACCACGACGATGATGTGGATCCAGGGCGTCCCGGCCGTCGACGTGCTGCACGCCTACATCGCCGCGGTGCCGGCGCTGCTGTTCTTCGGCGTGATCGCCGCGCGCCAGCAACACGCCTATCAGCCGATCCAGGCCGACGAGATCGGCCATCACACGCTGGAATGGAAGCGCATCATCGCGGTCGCGCTAATCCTGATCGGAGCGATCGCGGCGAACATTCTGCTCGATTTTCCGGCGGCCGGCGTGTGGGCGGCGATCGTCGTTGCGGCATTCTTTACGCGGACGGACTGGAAGGTCATACCGGCGCAGCTCAAGGGCAGCCTGTTCCTGATCGCGCTCGTCACCTGCGCCTCGCTGATGCCGGTCGAAACCCTGCCTGCCGCGTCCTGGCAGACGGCTTTCGGGCTCGGCTGGGTATCGGCCGTGTTCGACAACATCCCGCTGACCAAGCTGGCGCTGGATCAGGACGGCTACGACTGGGGCATGCTCGCTTACACGGTCGGCTTCGGCGGCTCGATGATCTGGTTCGGCTCGTCCGCCGGCGTGGCGCTGTCCAATATCTTCCCCGAAGCCAAGTCGGTATGGGACTGGGTCAAGCGCGGCTGGCACGTGGCCGTCGGCTATGCGATCGGGTTCTTCGTGCTGCTGGCGATCTTCGGCTGGCATCCGCAGCCGATCGGGTAGCGGGAGACAATCCCGGCCCGTACCCCATTCGGGCTGGCCGTTGACGCGCGTCCGTCAACAGTCCTGCTCCACTCCCCCGACCCACGTTCGAATGACGTTCAGCTCATCGTCAGCCAGAGCAAAATCCGCCCGATAACGAGCGGACACCTTGCCATGGCCGTTTGACAGGCGGAGAAAGGCGGCGGGATAAGTGCTGGCCATTCGTACGGCTTCGGCAAGATCGACGCGCAGCAGGCGGATCGTATTTCGCACGGCGGTGGCCATGTCGATATCGGAACCCGCCAATGTGCCGTCTTCGTCGACGCAGATTCCGTCCCGCACGGTAATTCGCCTGCCGAGAAGACTGAACGATTTGCTTGCCGCGCCGACGCTCGGCATCGCGTCCGTCACCAGCATGAACCGGTCCTGCCGCTTCAGTCGCAACGCCAGGCGAAGCACGACCGGATCGACGTGATAGCCGTCCACGATGATGCTGCACCAGCTTTCGTCATCGTCCAGCGCCGCCCCGACGACCCCCGGCTCGCGCACGGTCAACTGCGACATCGCATTGAACAGATGGGTAAAGCCGGTGAGTCCGTAATTCAGCGCCTCGCGCACCTGCGCATACGTGGCGTCGCTGTGACCCGCCGACACGATCACCCCGGCCTCCGTCAGCGCGCGGATCATCTGCGGCGTCGTCTTCTCCGGCGCCAGCGTGATGAGCGTTCGGCCTCCGGTCGGCGTCGTCAGCAGCCGGAACGCGTCGGCGTCGAGGTGGCGAATCTTGCTCGCGTCGTGCACGCCCCGGCGGGCCTCGTTCAGGAAGGGTCCCTCGATGTGCAGCCCGAGCACCCCCGGCACGCCTGCAGCGATGGCCTCCCGGGTGGCCGCGATCGCTTCCGCGACGACATCGAGATCGTCGCTGACGAGGCTCGGCAGGAATCCCGTCGTGCCGAACTGCCGGTGCACACGCCCGATCTCGGCGATCGTGTCCACCGTCGGCTTGCCGTTGAAAAGGACGCCGCCTCCGCCGTTGACCTGCGTGTCGATGAATCCCGGCAGCAGCAATTTGCCGTCCAGATCGATGACCTCGGCCCCGTCCAGGCGCACCTCCGAACGGCGTGTCACGACCTTGATACGGTCGCCCTCGATGAGGACGACAAGCCCCTCCTCCATCCCGGCGTCCGTCAGAACGCGTCCATTGATGAAGGCTGTCGGCATTACAGCGTTTCCGTGACCTTGCTTAAGTGACGCGGCCGATCGGGGTCGTAGCCGCGCGCAATCGCGAGCGCGATGGCCATGCGATAGAAAGCCTGGATGTGCAGCGCCGGCTGCAGCTCGGGTTCCGCGGCGATCGACGGCAGCTCGACGCCCGGCGCGCCGTCGATCCCCGATGACAGGACATCGGCCCCGCGCACGTTCAGCTCCGCGGTCAGCTTCCGGACGTCTTCCAGCGTGCCGTCGTTCTGCGCGAATACGAGGACGGGAAACCCGGACCGCACGATCGCCATGGGCCCGTGCCGAAGCTCGGCCGAGCTGAAAGCCTCCGCATGCTGTCCGCAGATCTCCTTGAGCTTGAGCGCCGCCTCCTGGGCCACCGCGAGCCCGAGCCCGCGGCCGACCACGTACAGGCTTTCCTTGTCGCGGAGGTGCGACGCGGCAGCCGACCAGTCGAGCTCCCAGGCGAGCCGAAGCCGCGCCGGCAGGCGGGCGACCGCAGCAAGCAGTTGCTCGTCGCCGGACCAGTAGCCGGCGAGCTGCGCGACCGCGGACAGCGAAGCGATGAAGGACTTCGTCGCGGCGACCCCGGTCTCGGCACCGGCGCAGAGCGGAATCGCGTAGTGCGACATTGCGGCGAGCGGCGATGCCTCGTCGTTCACCATCGCGACCGTGCACGCGCCGACTTCACGGGCGGCGCGGACGGTGGCCAGCAGATCCGGGCTCCGGCCCGACTGGGAAATCGCCAGCAGCACGGAATCGCGCAAGTGCGAGCGGGTGTCGTACAGCGAGGCGACGGAAGGCGCCGCGGAGGAGGTCAGCATGCCGAGCCGGGTTTCGATCAGGTATTTCGCGTAGCTCGCGGCGTGATCCGAGCTGCCGCGGGCCACCGTGACGAAGCTTAAGCGCGAACGCGCGTGGCGATCCGCGGCCAGCCGCTTAAGCACGCTCGGCAGGCGCTCGAGTTGCCGCTCCACGGCCGCTACGGCCTGCGAAGCCTCCTCGAACATCCGCGTCGCTTCGGCGACGGGCGGAGCCGAATCCGGCATGCCCGCCTTCCCTTGCCGTGTGGCTTGCATTGGTGTCAGGTCGCGTCGGTGAGCTCGGCGACGAAGTCGTACGTATCCCCGCGGTAATAGGACTGCGAGAACTCGACGGCGCGGCGGTCCACCAGGAACCCTAGGCGCTCCACCAGGAGCCCCGCATCGTGTGCCTTCGCGCCCAGCCGCTCGGCCTGCTCGGGCGTGAGCAGCACGGCCCGCAGGCGTTGCAGCGCGCGCACGGGGCGGTTGCCGGTTTTCTCGAGCGCCTCGTACAGGGAGGATTCGACCGCATCCACCGAGCCCAGGCAGGAAGCGACGATCGTGGCGTATTCGATCGACATCGGCGCATCGTCCGCGTAGCGCACGCGGTGGAAGCGGAAAACAGGCGTGCCGGGGCTGAGCCGCAGAGCCAGCGCTTCCTCGGGCGTGACGGTGCCGGCGCCCCGGTGCAGCCAGACGCTGGTCGGCTTGCGCCCGCGCGCGCGCATGTCCTCGGAGAAGGACGTCAGCTTCGAGAAGTTCTTCTCCACCCGCGGCCGCACGAAGGTTCCGGAGCCGTGCTGGCGGATCAGGAGGCCCTCGCCGACCAGCCCGTCGATGGCCTTGCGCACGGTGATCCGCGACACGCCGAAGCTCTCCGCCAGCTCCCGCTCGGCCGGCAGCGCGTCCTCGGCATCGAGGACACGCTTCTCGATCGCGTCGCGCAGCACCCGCTGCAGCTGCTGGTAGAGGGGCAGGGTGCTGCTTTGATCCAGCGGCCCCAGGATGGTCGATAGGGAGGTCACGGCGGTCTCCGGCGGAGTCTGTAGGTATATTACCAATACCATACCACTTTATGCAATGGTCTATTGATTTAAAGGTATTATTTGCAATTGGTATCTAACAGGGCTGGAAAAACGCATTCGATGGTACTATAGTGGTCTCTGATTGGTTACCTAATGGCTATGGTCTGGATGGGGTGGCATCATGAACGGCAAGAAATCCATTCTTTCGGCTGCAATCGCGGCGAGCCTCAGTCTTGGTCTTGCCGCGCAGGTCCAGGCGCAGGAGGCCGAAACCGGCGACGAGACGTCAGCGGCCGAGCTCGGCACGATCTCCGTGCCCGGCATTCGCGCCAGTCTGGAACAGGCGCTGGAAACCAAGCGCGAAGCCGGTGCCGTGGTCGAAGCACTCAGCGCCGAGGACCTGGGCGAGTTCCCCAACACCAACGTGGCCGAGGCGATGTCGCAGATCCCCGGCGTCACCATCGACCGCCGCTTCGGCCAGGGCGAGCGCGTCAGCATCGACGGCACCGATCCCAGCCTCAACCTGACCTTCCTCGACGGCCATCCGGTCGCGCAGTC